>CAJQKK010000001.1 GCA_905478895.1 uncultured Flavobacteriales bacterium
TGGGAAAATGCCGAAGTGAACGTGAAAAAGGACAAGCAGAGCAACAAGGTCAAGCGCAGCGCACGGACTTTGCCAAAGAAGGTGGATTGGGTCAAGCAATTCATGGTGACGGAATATACGATTTCCGCCGTTGTATTTCAAATGAATGATGATATTTATAGGTTTAATCGATTTATTATGTCGATTAAAATGCTTGTCGGGTTGCTTCAAATGAAAAACCACACGGAGACACCGGTCCCACATTCGCAGTGACCAATCCCATCAACGCTTGAGCACGGGCGTGGTGAGTAACACCTCATCGTCCTTCAAAATTTTGCACGTGTACATTCCTGGGGCGAGGCCGAGCACTTCCCAGGTTCCATTGAATGCGCCTTTGGCTTGCCAACCCATGGGTTGTTGCGCCACGACCTTGCCCACGGCATCGGTCAATTCGCACATCAAGTAGCCCGGCGTCTCTAGCGTTGCGCTCACTTGCAATGACTCGACGAATGGATTCGGGAAAACGGATGCCATTGCCTGAACCGCTCCAAACGTCAACTCCAAGTGTTTGATGTCCATCTGGCCGGAGTAGACCAAGCTTTGCTCGGCGCGCTGGCCTTGGACTTCGAAATGCAGTTCTTCGCCCACTTGCAATCCTTCGGTGGCGTCAGTGGATGGATCGTCGCCGAAGAGCGCAGTGGTCATGAGGTAGCCGCCTTCGAGGACGGGAAGTTGCGCGACGAGGCTTCCGTCGGCTCGGCGAACTTCAACTTGTGTTCCTGCTGCATGCGTCAAATCGGACGTGCCGTTGACGAGCATGAAGTTGGGGTTGGCGTGTTGCTGGGAAGCGCCGGTGAGGGCTGCCATCGGCTCGTCGCGGGTCAGGACCATGCCGTTGGGATTGAACGGTTCGGTGACTTTCACCCAGTAGCCGAGGCCGTTTTCGAGGGCTGTGAGGCTGTTGAGGAACGGCAGGCCGTTGGGGTCGAAGTAGGTGGAACCGCCATCAAAACCCGTGACGTATTGCAACGAACCGTCGGTGATGAAGTCCGAGAAATAATCTGCAGGCGCTGCATCGGCAGCATTCGGGAATCCGATGATGTTCCAACCGGCGTTGAGGGCCGGGAGGTAATTCGCTTGGAGCGAAGCACCGCTCACTTCGAGGGTGTCGTCTTCGGCAACGCGCACCCAGTAGCCTTGGCCGTTGGTGAGCGCGCTCAAAGAATTGAGGAAGGAAAGCCCTTCGGGATCGTAGAATTGAACGCCGCCGTCAAAACCGGTGATGTAATCCAAGTTGCCTGGCTCCAAGGTCGCAAACACCGCTTCGATGGAAGCGTCGGTTGGTGTACGATCCGTAGAAATCAAGTTCCAGCCCGCTGTGAGTGGGATGATATCGAGGCCCGCAGGGATGTTGAGGGTAATGGTTGAGGGATCGCTTGCGTTGCCATTGACATCGTAATTGATGGCCGTGTAGGTGTAGGAATTGCCCTCCTGCACCGCCGCGTCAACCACCAACGTATCGGTTCCCACTTCGGCGGAAAATCCGTCATCGTTGAAGATTTCAGTATAATCGTAATCCTCTTCGGTAGGCACAGACCAACTGATTTGGGCTTCGCCCGTTTCGAGGACGAGGCCGTTCAAATCGGGGTCGTCAGGTGCGAGGTTGTCGACCGACTCGCCGCACATCACGTTGGAAATCCAGTACGTGTCATCGTCTGCCGTGTGGGCTGCGACGAAGTAGCAGCTGGAGAAATCGCCGAATGTGTTGGTGTTGCCGAGCGTTGGTGCTTGGTAAGCGTAGTTGTTCAGGCTGAGCGAGGGCATTTCACCCAGCAATTCCCAGTTGCCCTCTGCAACCGAGGCGATGGCTTCTCCTGTAGGATCAAAGTGCCGCCAGAAGGCGTAATGCGTGACGTTGTTGACCAGGTCGCTGTTGTCGTAAAAACTCGAGCTGAAGGTGAGCCCAACCGTGTTGCCTTGGTCTTGCGGGGAATCTTCTACCGCTTGCAAGTTGCTAGCGCCGTCTGGCAAGGCAAGTCCGCCCCAATAGCCGTTGTCCGGCCCACCGTACATGCCCATGTCCGCACGAACGCCGCCGAGGCCAAACGGCATGTGAGCATCCATCAACCACGGCTGACCACCGTCCACGCAAGGGGAATAGGTGTTGAGGTGCAAATCATCGTCTGCGAACAAAGGATCCGCTTCGATCACGCCTTCGCCCCAGTAAAACTGGCCGCTGCCCGTAACGCCATAACCGCTCTGGCCTTGGACGGTGGAGTGGCTCGTTGAAATGACACCGCCTCCGATGTCAATCTGAGTAAAGTTTGAGGGATTATTTCCCCACAAGATGCTGTTGTTGAGCGTGTGGAAATTATTGTTTGAGGTAACGAGACCTTCTTCACCATTGAACACTATGTCGCAATGGTTAATGTTTGACGGAGACTGGGTAATTAATCCAATATTGCCTTGATTCTTAACACAAGAATTATAGAGGTTAAGTTGGCCGTAAGCACCAAGCCGTATTCCGACCTGTGCGTTTACCAATTGCCCATACTTTAATGTTAAGACGGATCCATCAGACGCAATTATGCAATGTCTTAAACAATTTGAAATTGAAACCCCTTCGACGAGAATAGCGGATGGCTCAAATACGTTTAGTCCATTGCGCACATCAGAAATTGATAGCTCATTTAAATTTATTACGCCCCCGAATGTATTTGATGTGATTCCATCACCCGAACTTTCTTCAAGGATTAGTCCGGTACCCTGCAATTGCACGTCATCTCCAGAAACTAAAATTAGTCCCTTTTCGAATCCGCGAACTGAAGCCTGGTTGACTTCAATGTTGTTTCCATCTCCAAACATCAAAAGACCGAATTGATCTTCATTTTGCGCCTCAATTGTGCTTTCAATTATGCTCAAAGACAATGAGTCACCACCAAAATGCAAGTCGCCGGTAATCATACAATTGTCAAATGTGATATCACCTTGACACCAATCTACCTAGGCAGTAGCATGTGCACGGTCGAAGCAAAG
>CAJQKK010000002.1 GCA_905478895.1 uncultured Flavobacteriales bacterium
CCCCTCGCTGATGGCACTTCTCCTGGGTGTGACATCCCTACCTGTGCCTGCTTCTGGCACAGCCATCGACGACTGCGACATCGTTGAGTTTTATGAACGAATGGAGTTGAGCTATGGCTCTAAGGTCATTGGCTCGTACGGGGGAGTGGAGGATGCGGAGGGCGTATTGGTCCCGACAGAAGTGGAAATTGGCAATTACGAGGTGACGGTGCGCCGCATCGACCAGAACTTTTACCAAATCAACGGCACCAGCATCGTCATTGAGACCAACTATTGCATGGAGTACGCCGCATATGGTTCTGACGCCATCATGATGGTCGAATCCAATTATGGCTACACGAAGGGAACGATCATTTTTGAGTGATCATCGGGAACCCAACTACTTGAATGATGACTCCAAAATTGCCATCTGAAGGTCGTTCAGGTGTGTGAAAAAGCGAAATAGCGCCATCCAGGTAAAGCGCGTCCGTGCACCCTTCTTCCTGAAATGCGATGGCGAAGTCATGGAAGTTCATCGGGGCTTCGCTCAAGCCAAACAACACATTTCCGGTTTGATCGACTCCCACACCTGACCGAATGTACTTGTTCGCTGATCCCTCTTTGAAAGCCGGGTGGATAGTGCCATCTATGACGAGCATTGGGCCGGATTGTGTGGCGAATTCGATTGACGTCTGGTTCTCAGTCAACCATTGCTCCGAGGTGGTAACCAGCGCCTGGCCGTCTTGTGAAACAGCAAAAACGCCGTTGGGCTTCAAGAAAAAGTTTCCGTTGCCTTCATCCGTGTTCAGCACATAGAGGACTTCGTTGTCCTCGATGAACAGTCCAACGGGATTTTTATCTTTATGAAACATGCCTCCGTTCGTGGCGAACATGAGCAATTTGCCTTTATCCAATGCGGATGAGCTGGCATTCAGTGAAGCGTAGCGCTCTCCTGATTCATCCTTGTAAACCATTTGGATCTGACCCACAGCATCGGTATCAAGGCGAACAAAACGAACCTCGTGCTTAGAATACTCCTCAATTTCGAGTTGGGCCGTGCTGCATCCCGCAGCAAGTAGAAACAGGGTCAGAATGCGATACATATAGCTCAAATTACCCCAATTACGGGAGATTCACTTCCTTCTATCCAAGAAGCCTGGTTTTTAAGAATGAGGACTTCAGGATTTTACAATCAGATACTCCCAACGGCTGAACCCCCGTTAAGCTTGTATGCTTCTACGATTCATCCCACTCCTTTTGATTCCGCTCGTATGCGGTGCGCAAGAACCAATTCCATTTATGATCAGTGCTACGCCGTGCAGTTTTTGCTTGGTTACGAATGAGTACGTTCAGTGGATGGTGTCAATAGAACCGGAAGGGAATTGCTTGTACGACTGGTCAGATTGTGTCGAGATTCCTGAATTCGAGCCGGTGCCAGGCGGAGACGGCACAACGTTTCTGGATTATTCTACAGCGGAGCGTGGAAAGCACCATTTGCTTTTGGTGGAAAAGGAGACAGGCAGGGAGTTGGCCTATGCGATTCTTTACATTGATTATCACATGCTCTCTCACTACAGCGGTGTCCCTTTGGATGTCTTTGACTCGAGGAAGTTGAGCGCGGACAGCTTCAACGATAAGTACGCCACGTGGGCACCAACCAAAGCGAATGACGTCTCCGGGCTATTTGACCCCGGGTTATTGGTTCCCTATAACGAATGGCCTGGAAGAATAACGGTCCTGAAGATGACCGATTGACGGATTCAGAGGGACTGGCTCTTTTTTGATAAGTAGGTAAACACCAAAGCCCCAGGAAGCACCACTGAAAGCAGCGGCATCATGATGATGAAGAGTAGGGCGTTGACGTCGTAGTAGGTGACCCCGCTCCAATGTGACAGCGTCAAGATGAACTCTGTGAGGTAGTCGTAAAGGCATTTGACAGAATTGCTGGTGCAATTGGTTTGAAAGATGTAGATGGACAAAAGTGCTGCAAGGCCAATTAAAGCAGTGGGAATGGTGATCACGCTGCTCGTCTTTCAGTTTCGATGGGTAGTAACCGGGTTGTAGTTTTTGAATACTCAGATGGGATCATTCGCCTCATTGATTAAGTAGGCTTAATCGAGCAGTTCTAATTGAAATCACCAAACCGAACGATTGAGACACTGATTAATAGTCGAGAATTTTATAGTTCACGTGAAGGGTTTTTAAGAACGTTGAAATCTGTAAACGCTAGAGGCTACTTTTTTTCATTCGGGGTTTACAGGAATTCCCAAAGGACAGTGCCGACCTCGTCATTTGTTTGAAACATGTTCAAAGCGGTTTGCGACCGTGAAGGAGCGTTGAAAGTGCATTCTTTGACTCTACGGAGTGATGGCCAGTTTTTTGATGTAACATTGCCGGGCATTAAGAAGGAGAAAAACTCCTGCCAACCGATCCAATTTAAGGGCACGGTGGCCAATCGATGTGGAGAGAAACCTCAAAAACAATTGAAAAATGTGGAATATACCACCTCCAAATGGGCGTGCTCATTATCTGGCTGATTTAGAGAGTAAAATTGAGATAGCTCGAACGAGCTATAGATTTTATATCGCTGAAAACGTGTTCGTTTTTGAAAAGAGTAAGTTGGACTGGGTTGAGCGAGAATTGGTAAAAGAGGCTTTTTTAGAAAGAAACTTTACGGCGCTGCAAAAGATTATTGAACTCCATGCCCAACTGCGTCGTCAAGTATCTCCGCAGGGACAAGATTTAGATGCTCTATCACTTTTGATTAGATTTGATCTCGAGCTGCCTGCAAGGGACGAAGATTGACCCATTGTAAATTTAGCGCTTAACACAGCCAAGACTCTGACCTAAAAATCCTCATGAAATGAATTACTCAGTTTTCTTCGTTCGGGGTAAGAGGTGCGCGATGTTACCTGTATGTCTTGGTTATTTCTAAGATAACCTTCCCATAATCCATCAGCTTGCGTGGACCAATT
>CAJQKK010000003.1 GCA_905478895.1 uncultured Flavobacteriales bacterium
CAGAACCGTCGATTACCAGTCTCATCCCGCAAGTATGTGTCTTGATTGGTCGTACCGATAAACACGCAGCGACGCTTATATACGATCTCTTTACGACGGTAGGCAGGCCTAAATTTCTCCTCCTGACGGGAGATGAATGCCTTCGTACTCTCGATCTCGGATTTCTGCATGGCGGATAGTTCTCCAAGCTCGATAATCCACTTTCCGCGAATATGGTCGCTCGCATCTTTTGTATTCAGTGATGGCAAGTTATCGCTGAAATAGGCTGCACCAGCCAATATCCGGGCCGCAGAAGATTTACCAACTCCCTGTGCCCCCTCCAAGACGAGCATCGTATCGACCTTACATCCAGGGTTCATCATACGCGCGACGGCAGCTATCATAAATTTCACAGCAATCGCAGCTAAGTATTCGGTGTCAGTGTCAGGTGCACCGGCATCTTCAACAGTCCCGAAGTATTGCTGGAAAAGCCGGGGCAACCTTTTGGTCTGATCCCAAGTTCCCTTTCCTTCGAGTTCCTCAAGGTAATGGCGAATCGGCGATAGGACGGTCTCTTTCGCCACCGCTTCGATACAATCAACGATGATTTCTTTTTTTGCCCGAGGAAATCCGTTTCGGTTAAACCAGGACAACGCATGGACGAAGTCATCATCCCCCAACGGACGGGGCCTGAATGTTGTTTTCGGCGTCTTCATCCCAGGCACGGGCAACATCAGAATTAGGTGATCAGACATTTCATTGTACACAAGAACCCCTTGCCATTCATAACTGGCTCGGATCACTTCCATAACTGTTGCATGATTGAAAATAGGATTACTTTTGAGGTCTCGAGCGATTTGGTCAGAGTGCTGAAGCAATTCTTTAACTGAGGGCTTGGTTATGGCTGTCTCCACAATTGCACTGGAATTAGAGCTAGTAACAACGTCTGGATCAAACGAAGTCATAGTCTCAGTACTGGATTGATTTGCAGCAACTGTTTCTGCGAAATCAGCAATGAAGTAATTTGTGCTTGTCCCCACATCATGAAGCATGGGCATTCCACTCTCCATCAGCCGGATAAATGCAGCCTCAGAGGAGCTCACCCGAAACGGTGCCTCACATCGGACCTTGTCCCCAGGTTTCATCTCTGCCACGACCTCCCGTAGAGGGCGGGTTTGTCCTTTGCTTTCGATAGGCGTTTCCCATGTGAGGCTGCTGCTATCGGTTATGGACAAGCCGCTGGCCTGCTTTGAGTAAGAGAGTTCCTGTCCCGTTGCCTCGCGTAGCTTGCTCAGGTCGGCCTGAGAAGGAAGCTTGATATCCGAAACATCCAGTTTGTCCCCTTCAGAGTTCACAATTTTCACGTCCGCCTCCGCAAGGTAGTATCCATCGGCTCGTAAATCCGGTTTTGAGCAGAACACCAAGCGCCCCGGCAACCATACAGCCAGATCGATCACAGTCCGGGCTTCATACCCAACCACATCACCTGTCTCTCTACTGTAACGAGGTGAATTAAATGAAAGGTCGTGCAGCTGCATCTGAACCTTCACATGCTCTCGGAGAACTTCGATTTTGGACGCATCAGATATTTGTAGCCAAGCGTGTGTAGCACCACGCGGCTGCTCTCCTTCCTTCACAACGCGGGCACTCGAAGAGCGATACTCAATACGAAGACAGGAGCTCAGGCCAGGGACTATGGAATCAAGCATTTCAAGGCGCTCCCCAAGACCCAGAGCAGTCCACTCAGGTGGAATTCCCCTTGGGTTATCAGCATCAATCAGCAGCCAGTTGCTGCTCTCGACCCCACGCTTCAACCTGGCAACATACTTCTTGCCGTCAAGTTCATGCACACCTGCAGGAACGTCTTTCTTTTCGCATTTGAGGAGTTCAGCAAGCCTGCTTTCAGTAACAAGCTGCGCCTTTTTATTTTCTATGTTATTAATGAATTTACCAGGCATGAGCGCCCAGTTGCTAGATTCGCAAACACGAGAAATAACCTTCTTTAAGTCCTCAGGTGTAGCCAATGCCAACGCTGTTGCCTTTCCCTCCGTGACGTTAGCAATTGCGTTTTTTGTGATTTTACCTTCTCTATCCAGTTCGAAGCGTTTACCCAGAATTGCCGGTTGGGTTGATATAATTACGGTAACGTATGACATTCATTCCTCCATTTCCTTGGAGGCGCGCCGCAAGCATGCTAAAAACAGATGATAAACTGTTGAACTGCGTACCTGTGGGCGCGCGGTTTTTACTTGGAGTTTCCCGTCAAATACTCACGCACATCGCTAACACGCCAGCGAGCTGACTTTGAGCCAATATGAATTGGTCGAGCAAGGCGACTAGCCGCAATATCCCGATAAATTGACGACTTACTCCTGCAGGAGAGTGCAATGATAGTTTTAAGGTTTACGAGTGCTTCTTCGGGCAAGCTATCGAATGCAGCGACGCTGTCAGGCAGGCAATGCACGCAAGTATTGGCGAATACCATATCCATGGCGTCCTCCGTTATGTAATGGGTAAGGCGACATCAAAAAGCTGCAGCTTAACTGGTCAGCTTGATCACTTCCGTCGTTCGGTGGAGATGGGTATGCCTGACGCGTCCATCTCTTACGCCTTACCTATTAGAACCATAAGGGCCCACCAAGTGTCAAGACTTATGTTGTATTTAAGGTGATAGCAAC
>CAJQKK010000004.1 GCA_905478895.1 uncultured Flavobacteriales bacterium
GAGGTTTTGACCGTGCATACGCTCTGATCCACCCGACGGTCTAGAGTCCATTCAACCCCTATTTTGATTACCCTTACCCCCAACCATTCCGTTTTCAATGCGCGAAGACCGCGACATCAGATGAAAGGTGTCCATGAACATTAAACTTTTGTGTATTACTTGCGTCAGAGTAGAAACGAATTCCAATGTCCATGTTCTTCCATTTTTCCAAAACCCTCGTTTTCATCTTGGCTGTTTTAGGAGCCACTGCAGCGTCAAGCCATGCTCAACCGGAATTGTCGAGTTGGCTCATCAATACCGATGGTGCCTCAGGATCATTTTGGAACAACGGAAACCTGCAGGACAACGGCATTTTATGCGATGTTCAGACGGTCCAATTTTCAGAGAACAACGTCTACATTCAGTCCACGGGTGTGCCGCGCTATGCAACGGCGCCATACGGCGATGGCAACCCATCGCAAGCCTCGAACGCGGATTATTTGTTTCAAATTCCCCGCAACCCGGAGCAGGGGCCAACGGCTGGAACGCCCACGGGGTTGGGGCACACGGCGGTGCTCATCAATGGAGTTCCCACCTTCAATGCCATGGACGCGTTCAGTTACAACAACCAGGACGTGTGGCACCAGAACGCAGGGTTTTTCGAGTTGGCGGGCTTCGATTGTGCGAAAGGGCATCCGGCCATGGGCAATTACCATCACCACTTGATTCCCACACGCTTTGATGATTCCCAGGATGTGCTCAACGGCGTTTGTGCGAATTTTCCGAGCGACGGGTTGTTGGCGATTGATGGCACCGTTCACAGTCCGATCATTGGCTATGCATTTGACGGTTACCCCATATACGGACCGTTTGCGTATGAAAATACCGATGGTTCCGGAGCCGTCGTGCGCATGGAATCGAGTTATTCCTTGCGCGACATCACGGAACGACACACCCTTGCAGACGGTACGCAGTTGGCTCCGAATCAATACGGTCCGGATGTGGGCGCGTTGGTGACGCCGGCCGTTCCTCCTGGAGCGGATCCTGTTGAGGCCGTGCTGGGTGCTTACATAGAGGACTTCGAATTCATCGAAGGGTCGGGGCATTTGGATGTGTTCAACGGCCGATTTGGCATCACACCCGAATATCCGGAAGGTACGTATGCCTACTTTGCTACGGTTGATGCAAGCCACAACCCGGCATATCCCTATTTCTTTACAGCTTACCGCGGGGTTGTTGAAACGGACAATTTTGGGCAAGGACCCGGAGGTGGAGTTGGCAATACAAACGTCACCATCGACGAACCCGTGGAAACGTACAATGGAACCAATGGATTGGGAGTACGCTTGGCACCGATATGGACCATGCATCCCAACCCGGCTTCCGACCAGGTGCAGCTATCAAATGTCTCTGTGGGCACAACATTTCTGGTAAAGGATGCCACAGGTCGGGTCGTTCATTCGGGATGCGTGACCGGATCGAATTGGACGTGGGATGCCTCGGATTTGCCGGTAGGCATGTATTGGGTACAAGGCAACCGTGAGGGCGTCATAACGCAGGCCATGCCCCTTTTGATTGTGCGCTGATGGTCAACGTCCCGACGCGTGCCTATCAGTTCGGTGTTTTCTTGACGCTGGCCTCTTCGGCGTTGGGTCAGGCGCCGGTTTGGACGCACGATGGGGATTGGGCCGAGGAAGGTTGGAGCACCGGCAGCATCGGAGAATGGCATGAAGTCGTGGATGTGGTTCCTTGGCAAAATGAGGCCGCGGCCGCGGTCAACGTGTTCAGTTCGGATGGATCGTTTGTGCCATTCGCCTGCCGCTGGGATGACTCGGGTGAGCGCTGGGATTGGCCGCTGAAGGCGGAGGACGATTCGGCTCAATATGACATTGCGGCCTTGGATGTCGACCTGTCTGGTCAGCTCTGGGCTTTCGGAAGTGAGCAACACAACGTCAACGGCTGGACGAGCGAATGGGCATTGTGGCCCATCGAAGTGGGGAGCGTGCTTGGTACGGCAAACGCCGTCTACATAAATTTCGGGAGCCCATTTCAAGCCATGTTTGGTTGGGATGTTTCGCCCGCTGCCGAGGTGTGGGGTGTGGCAACAGGATATGTGTTGGACCCGTGTTGCTTTCATCGCGAATTGCCCGCACTGGTTGAAGTGTCTTCAGACCAGAGCTTCACATCTGTGGTCTTTGATGTTGGAAATGAGACTACGGCAGACACACTGGGCTTGCGTCCTGCGCATGACCGGCACGAAGTAGGCGGGGCTTACTATTGCGCTGTTCCCTTGCCCCAAGGAGGTTGGATTGCTGCTGGGGCTTATTCAAATGCTGCGCACTATGAAGTGCTTGTTGCGAAGCACGCTCCGGACGGTTCCTTGGTCGAGACATTCGGTGAGTCGGGTTGGTTTCACGTCAACCTGAACCCCGGGGTAAATCACTGGGTCGCCGATGCCGTGATCATCGAAGGCCGGCTGTGCTTGCAAGTTCAAAGCCACGGCGGGGGTGAGCTCAACCCGGGCTGGCATCAGTTGGAGGTGGACGCAGAGTCTGGAGAATTGCTGGATTGGGCGTCTTTAGACGGTATGGCGGCTGTTCACACGGATGGGTACCACCAAGGAGCGGGGTCGATTGTGGGGTTTTATGATGCCGAGGAACCGCGGGTCGTTGACCCCAGTGAAATGTCCGAAGTGGAGTTAACTCCGGGAATTGACCCGGGCAGCTGGACCCACATCAAAACGACCTACCATGCGGAGTGGTCCAGGTGGGTCACGGTAGGCCAGCACCAACTTTCGGGAGCAACGACCCTCGCCGCATCAACATGGCTCGAACCGACCTTGGGCCAGCCGAGTGTGCACAATCAAGTGGATGTTCCGTTTCCGAATCCCGTGATGCGTGGCGAAGGGCTTCATCTTCCATCTCCTTGTGACTTGCATCCCTGCGGGTTGTACGATGGCCACGGCACGCAAGTATGGACGACCCCAGCGTTTGCTGGCAATCAGGTTTTCATCCCTGAATCCTTGCCCGCGGGCCCCTACGTTCTCCATAGCACTGATGTGGGAATGGGTTGGCGACTCCTTGTTCAGTAGTCCATTCGGGATGCCGAGTGAAACTGTTGTCTTTGAGGATTTCCAGCTTCATGCCACGAACACCCGCCCACCGGCAGATCAAGCTCAGAGAGAGCTCATCTGGCGATGTTGGAATGGGTTTCGCTCGAAAGGTGGTGTTCAATGCTCGGCTCTTTCGAACCGATCAGCTCGTCCATGGATTCGTCCATGATCTCTAATGGGGAAAGATGTGATTCCCTGTGAAAACATGTGACTTCTTCACCCAAGCCAATCGGTTCAATTTCAGCGCAAGTTGAGCCT
>CAJQKK010000005.1 GCA_905478895.1 uncultured Flavobacteriales bacterium
ACCAATTACCCGAGACAGAAGCAGTTTTGGTAGCAGTACCTGAAACTTGCATAGGTGTTTGTGAAAAACCTTTATTCGTGCTACAAATGACTATGAATAGAGTTAATAAAATTGGAAATAGTTTACTATTCATATATTTAATTTTTAATGTGTGGTAACGGTTAGGCAAAGTTATCGCTAAGATAACTTATACAGCTTTCTCACTTGTTGATTTTTTCGCGTTGAAATTTGATCAACTTTTCCAATTCCTCCTCAAACTCGTTCGACCTTTGTCCTGTTAGCTCTAGGTATGAGAAAAGCGCTTCTTTATTTCGCTTTAATTGTCTTCGGCACTTCGTGCATGAGCGAAAAGTACATGGTATCTCCGCCATTCACAACGGTGGACAACATAGCGAAAGTTGCAGTAGGGATGTCTACAGCGGATGTCAACACCACGCTGGGTATTTCCCCCTATGAGGTTTTGTCAAATGTGGATGGAGGCGTTTGGATGTCATACCATTACCGTGTTCAGGAACACATTATTCCCATTACGTCTATGGCACAAGGGCTTGATCAAGTGGGGCCGAATAGGAAGCCGGAGTCTGTTGACGACCTTTCTGCTCAGAATTCTGGGGCTTTGCAATTTGGCGATTGGGGCACTTTATACGTTCTCTACGTTGATGGTGTCTTTAAGTCCTCGGTATCTGAAAAGGGCATGCAGTTGGGCAACGAGCTGCAAGTTGTAGAGGGGAGTATTCGCAATCATGCACAAGAGGCACCTGTTTTCATGGTGAAAGGAAAGCCGTACACATCAGAAGCAGATGGGACGCTCGTTTCGCCCGACCGTCGTTGCCGCAAACAGCGCAATAAGCGGAGCGAACAATAAACAATGGTTGAATAAACTGAAATAAGATGACACATTATATCAAAGCATTCGCGCTAACGGCAGTTATTTGCTCTGGCGCATTCGAGCTCCATGCTCAAGTGAAAATTGTCTCGGGCAATGAGATGAGCTTTATCGATAGCACAGACCGCAAATCGTATCGCTCTGCACAAGCTGGTGACATTGCGATTTTATTGAACACGAAAATCAATAGCGACTTCTATTTTGATGAAGTAGGGTTTCCATTCCTTGAGCATGAAGAAACAGGTTCTGACGATTTTCTTCAGCGAATTGCCCCTGCTTTTCGCTATTACCTCTCTTCCAAGACAAGTGTTTCTGCGGGGTTATTGCTCTCCCGTAGTGCTCAATCGGTTGTAGGTGAAATTACAGACGCGGAGGCTGAAAATGGGGAGCTGTCGAATATCGAGCAAAGCTATGCTTCGCGCTCAATTTCGTTGAGACTCACTTATGATCGTTGGAATAAGCCGATTTATTTCAGGAAGTTTAATCTGGATTCTTATTTCGGTATGGCAATGAGCATCGGCCGGAATCGATCGATTGAAGCGTCCAATGAAGATTACGCGAATGGCGATTTTGATTACCGCACGTTCACTACACCTAGTGGGGTGTTTGGGGGTGAGTTGTACACAGGATTGATGGCTAGGTTTGATTTGTTTTCCATTGGAGCCGAATTTTTAGGTTTAGGTTTTGACCGGCAGTTCGGCTTTGGAGCCTCTGAAGTAAATTATTCATATGATTTGGATGAACAGAATGATGCCGGGACTTATTGGGTTGGCGGGAGCGGAATGCCGGATCAGTTTTTTGGTCAGCAGTTTTCATCGTTACGAGCAAGAAGTTCTAAAATGTCCATGTACCGTGGCATTCGAATCATGGCTGTTTTGCACATCAATTGATTGCATTGGGCACATTGAAATTTAGAATAGGGGCGCTCCAAGCGCCCCTATTTTTTTTTAAAGTCAGGGAAATGGATGCTCAATAATTCGAAGAGTTGATGGCTTACTTCTCGCGTTTGAAGTAAAATCGAGTAATGAAAATACCATTGCCGTCTTTCTCGCCTGCATCAGATTCAACTCCCGAATTAATGCTGACCAATTCCCATCCATCAGCCATCATTGCATTGACCTTACTATTGATCACGGCATCATTGGCCGCTATATTTTGGAAGCGAAGTCCAGCGAGGCTGTAAAAATTGAGCAGTTTTATTTCTTCAAATGTTTCCATTCGAATGTCCTTTCGGCTCGATTTGTTCCGTCCATCTTTTCCATTGATTGAGACGTAATCTTCGTGATTTCGTTCTTCCGTGGCGGATATGATCCGGGAACGTCCAGCTCCGCCGGGAACGATTGATTCGACGACTGTAAAGGAAGTAAATTCGTACTGAGCCAAGATTGGTTCATCAATGAGAGCAAGGAATGCAATGGAGAGGACCATCGCAGAAAAACGAGGAGTGAGGAGATTTTTGATCATAATCTTAGGGTTTGATTGACAGCAAGTTACAATAAATCAATTCTCAAAAACAGAGCATGGTTTAGGCGTTTTGTTTTGAAAGAGGCGCTCTGGATGTTTTTCTGGACCTCATCATTCTAGTCTTTTCTGAGATGGCTCGAATGTTGACTATTTGGATCCAAGGAATGTAGCTTTGAATGTCAAATCAAGAATCCGGTTTAACTTGGGCACAACTGAAAACTGAGCCATGACAAAACAGACGATTTCCCGTACCTCTCGATTCGTGTTGATCTGTGCTTCCGTGATGTTCTTCATGGCGACGGTACCATGCAGAGTGACCGCTCAGGACAGCGACGGAATATTCACCATTTACCTGGTCCGCCATGCTGAGAAACAGTCCGACTCGAACGATCCGACACTCACGGAATGTGGAATCGAGCGGTCCGAAAGCTTCAGAACCTTATTTGAAACGGTGGCCTTGGAAGCCGTCTACAGCACGGAATACAGACGCACCCAGAGTACGGCATTGCCGACAGCGACGAATCAAGGGTTGCAGATTCAGTCATACGAGCCAGACGCCTTGGGGAGAGTCGCAGAGGAATTGATTCGCAATGGGCAGGACGCATTGGTGGTTGGGCATAGCAATACTACAGCTGTTCTCGCGGGAATGCTCGTGGGGGAAGAATTGGGGGCATTTGACGAGTCGATTTACAATCGGGTGTACCAAGTGGTTGTGGCGAAAGATGATCGGCGCCTCCACGTGTTGCATACCTCATTTGATTGTTCGGGACGATAAAGCAAAAAAAATCCCCGCGACCATGACCGGTGCGGGGATTTTGAGGCATTTGGATTCGAGGTATTCTCCTTTAGTATTCTCAGATTTTGATGACCTTGAAGTTCTTCTCAAATGCCTGCGTGGAGCATTTGACGAAGTAGGTTCCCGGGGCATAGCCGGTCAACGAAATCGTTTTACGGTTGCCTCCATGCGGAATGGTCCCCGTCTCAAGGACTCTTCCCAACCGGTCCAAAACAAGAATTTGCAGGGGCTCAATCCCGTTGCCTGAAGATTCAATCTCGATGTTGAATTGATTGCTTGTAGGGTTGGGGTAAACCTTGATGGTCATTCCATCGATTGCCTCTTCGGCAACCTCAACGATTCCACTTGGAACGAGCAGCCGTTCGAATTCAAACACGCAATCGCTGCCTTCATCCACCACTACGATGTTGTATTCGCCAACGGGAAGGTCCATGAATGTGCCTGATGCCACAAAGTTTTGACCTCCGTCGATGCTGTACAGGTAAGAATCTGCCCCTGATAAAGATTCGATCACGATGGAACCGTCTGTGGTCAAAACCGAATAGGGATAGGTGACCGTGATGTCCAAATCTGTGAAGTCACAGACATCGATCACAACCGTTTCGAGGAAAGTGCACGTTCCGCTCTCGTTTTGGACCATGACCTCGTAGGTACCTGCGCCGAGTCCGCTGAATGAATTCGAATTCCCAAAGGTTTGTCCACCATCGATGCTGTATTCAAAATCATCTGTTGCAGAGATTGTATTGATGGTGATGACTCCGTCTGTTGCAGAGATGGAAGAGGCATGGTCAACATCGATGTTGGCCAAGATTTCACATCCATTGTCTCCGGCACAAAAAGACTCAACAGCTTCATCATCGAAATCTCCGTCGTTGGAAACGATGAGTCCGCCTTCTTCATTCCAAACTTGGAAATACCCTTGGCCGTATCCACAGCACATTCCGTCTCCGTAGGAATCAAATACATACAACGTGAGGCATGCGTTAGAACTCACGCAAATTTCTTCCGTGTACTCGTCCGTGCCGCCACCTAAGTCTCCTTCGGATACAATTTGCCCTGATCCCACATCAATCATTTTCCATGAAGTTTCACCGGGGAAGTTGTCAGCGAGGAAATACAATGTTAGGGTCTCGAAATCCACTTCCAAGTCGGCGGTAATGGTTGCGGTGTTGTTGCTGGCATCTCCGTCAATGGCACCATTGATGCTGGTAATGGCCAGCTGAATGTTGTTGCTGGAGGATAAGAACTCGTTTTCAATCAGGAAAGAAAACCCACCCTGTTCTTGGGATTCAATGTCCACCGATTCTTCCAAGAAATCGATCACTTCGTCATTGACCAAGACCATGATTTGCACGGATTCAATGGGCGCTTCGCCCATATTGGACAGCACGACACTGACACCCATTTGACCATCGCATGTCGAGTTGACTTGGCCTATGGCGAGGGAAGCGTCCAACGCATGGATATGACTCAGAACGAAATCGAGGGTGTCGTTGTTGCCATAGCCATCGTCGG
>CAJQKK010000006.1 GCA_905478895.1 uncultured Flavobacteriales bacterium
CTTGATGCCCAGTTATAAAGTGGAACCCAAAATCTCTTCAAATGATGACAAGGGTGGGCAGCTGCAGACCAAATTCCGGTCACCGTACGCATTGTCCACGCGGGCAACAGGGCTCCAAAACTTGCGGGCTTGCATCTCTTTTGTTGGATAACATGCGGATTCTCGGGTATACGGATGACTCCATTGCGAAGAAGCGGCCTCACGGGCCGTGTGCGGAGCCATTTTCACGAGGTTATCTTCCCGGTCAACATCGCCGCGTTCAATGCTTCTTATTTCTTCGCGGATGGCCAGCATGGCTTCGGCAAAACGATCCAATTCCTCGAGGGATTCACTTTCTGTAGGCTCGACCATGAGGGTGCCTGCCACGGGCCATGACACCGTGGGCGCATGGAAACCATAATCAATCAAGCGCTTTGCAATGTCCATGACCTCAACCCCTGCAGATGCCTTAAACGAACGGCAATCCAAAATCATTTCATGCGCAACCGTGCCTTGCTCACCCTGGTATAAGATGGTGTATTCGTCTTGCAATCGTTCTTTCAAGTAGTTGGCATTCAAGATGGCAACTTCTGTAGATCTCGTTAGTCCGCCCTCACCGAGCATTTTGATGTAGGCATAAGGAATCTGGCAAATAAGTGCGCTCCCGAATGGCGCCCCGCTGATGGCGTGAATGGCCTTTTCGCCTCCTGTAGGAACAACCTCATGCCCTGGCAAGAATGGAACCAAATGCTCAGCAACGCCAATCGGACCGACACCGGGGCCTCCACCACCGTGCGGGATAGCAAAGGTTTTGTGCAAGTTCAAGTGACAGACGTCTGCTCCGATCAATCCCGGACTCGTGAGCCCCACCTGGGCATTCATGTTAGCCCCGTCCATGTAAACCTGTCCGCCGTGTGCATGAATCATTTCAGTAATGTCCAAGATGCCTTCCTCAAACACTCCGTGCGTCGATGGGTAGGTAATCATAAGCGCTCCCAACTGAGTGGAGTGCTCTTCCGCTTTGGCCCGCAAATCATCCAAATCAATGTTTCCCTGGTCATCGCACCCAACAACAACAACCCGCATTCCTGCCATGACTGCAGACGCGGGATTGGTCCCATGCGCAGAAGAAGGAATGAGGCAGATGTCCCGATTCTGGTCGCCCCGCGATGCGTGATAGGCTCGAATCACCATCAACCCGGCGAATTCACCTTGTGCTCCTGAATTTGGTTGAAGTGAAACGCCTGCAAAACCTGTGATTTTCGCCAAGTCCGATTCCAATTCGTCCAACATTTCGAGCATGCCTCCTGCTTGCTCACGGGGACAGAAGGGATGCAATTCGGCAAAAGCCGGCCACGTAATGGGAATCAATTCTGTCGCCGCATTCAATTTCATGGTGCAAGAACCCAATGGAATCATGCTATGCACCAATGACAAGTCCTTGTTTTCCAGGTGCTTGATGTACCGCATCATTTCGGTCTCTGAACGGTAGCGGTTAAAAACGGGATGGTGCAAGTAGTCCACTTCACGCCATAAACCTCCCAAAAAGGCACGGTTCTCCGAAACTTCCGTCAATGGAGTCACGCCAAAAACCGTGCACAGATCCATTAATTCTTGATGCGAGACGCGCTCATGCAGCGACACCCCTACGTATTCGCCATTTGGGAAGTAGCGCAGGTTGATTTTCATCGCTTCAGCCCGAGCACGAAGAGCTCTCATTCCGTCCTCGCCATCCATCACCTTGACTTTCAACGTATCAAAGTAAACCTCATTCAATTGATCGTATTGATCGGATCGGCGCAAGGCTGCATCGAGGATACGAGCTGCGGAATGAATGTTTTCTGCTATTTCACGCAAACCCTGCGGCCCATGATAAACAGCATACATCGAGGCCATTACCGCGAGCAATGATTGCGCAGTGCAAATATTGGACGTGGCCTTATCACGACGAATGTGTTGTTCTCGGGTTTGAAGTGCCATGCGCAAGGCAGGCGCTCCCAAACGGTCCTTAGAGACGCCTATAATTCGGCCTGGAAAATGTCGCTTGTATTCTTTTTTCGCTGCGAAAAATGCGGCATGCGGTCCGCCGTATCCCATCGGAACCCCGAATCGCTGGGTTGTGCCAACAACGATATCTGCCCCCATGCTCCCCGGGCTTTTCAAAATCGCCAATGACATGATATCCGCGGCAACCACTACTTGCGCATGGGTCGCATGCGCTGCAGAAATAACCTCTGATAAATCCTCGCACACACCATCGCCGTCAGGATATTGGAACAAAACCCCAAAGACGTCATCTTCAGCGATGAACTGCATTGCGTTACGGGAAACCACGTCGAGGGTCACCCCGAGGTACTTCGCACGGGTCCGCAAAAGATCCATGGTCTGGGGAAAGACGGCCTCATCTACTAAAAATCGATTGGCTCCCGCTTTGGCGATGGCCCGCGGTCGTGCGGCATAAGCCATGGCCATGGCTTCGGCAGCTGCCGTAGCTTCATCGAGCAACGATGCATTGGCCAGTTCCATGTCCGTCAAATCACAAACCGCCGTCTGAAAGTTCAAGAGCGCCTCTAATCGGCCCTGCGCAATCTCCGCCTGATAGGGCGTGTAGGCGGTGTACCAACCCGGATTTTCCAACACATTGCGTCGAATGACGCTGGGAACTTCAGTCGGATTGTATCCCATGCCGATGTAATTCCGGAACACTTGATTTTTCGCTGAAACTCCTTCAATGTGTTCCAAATACTGGCTTTCCGATAATGCTGGGCTCAAGTTGAGCCGGGTCCGCATTCTGATTTTTTCAGGAACGGTCTTGGCAATCAAGTCATCGATGGAAGCCACTCCGATGGAGCGCAACATCGCCTGCTGGTCCTGTTCACGAGGACCAATGTGGCGAGAAGTGAATTTTGAGGCGTGCATGAGGCAATCAAATGAAGCACAAATTTAGCAGTTAATGCGTTGATTACTTGCACCGAAACGCTGCATTTCTATCCTTTCTGAACGGGTGCAGTTTCAAATGCGTTTTTTGGGGCCCAAATGCAATTTCAAGGGCATTGTACGAACTTTGGCATATGGTGAAAATCGTTGGCTATTCCCATCTTTGGATTGCACTTGGTGCTTTGTGTTCTGCCTTGGCGACGATGCACGCATATGCACCCTTGGCTCCTCAGGATGCGTCCACATGGGGAATTTCCACGGCCATTGGACTGGGAACGGGGGTTCTGTACACCATACAGCGCAGGATTAAGTGGGCACGGATGCCCCAAAACATGCCGGTGGATCGCGGGCAGTTCATCGAGAAATGGTTCGGATGGGTGTTGAGCATTTGGATGGTTGGGGGTTTGATTTGGATGGTGGTTTTTTGGGATGCGCTCATCCCGTGGTTGACTGCACTCGCCGCAGGTTGGCCGGTGGTCCTGGCATTGCTCGCGCTGGCGTTGGGCTATGCATCGAATCCATTCTTGAATCAAGGCAACGGCTGGCGCGATATGAGTCGGATGAAACTGCCCGTGATTGCGATTACGTGGGGGCTGGCCACGGTATGGGTCCCTGGGGTCATGTCCGGAGAGGGGCCTTGGGAGGTCAATTTGATTGTTCGCGCCATCGCTCAATCCACCTTCATCGCCGGCTTGACGATTCCATTTGATGTGCGCGACTTGCAAATCGACCCCGCGGCAATGAATACCGTGCCCCAGCGCATGGGGCAGCGAAGGTCAGCGATGTTTGCACTATTGCTCATTCTGTTGAGCGGTTGTTTTTTCATGGCGGCTGGGAATGCCCTTGCACCGATGATTGCCGCCGCATGTGCCATTCCCTGGGTCATCTATGGACGTTCTACTCGCGACGAGTGGTTGTATAGCATCATCCTTGATGGGTGCCTCATTGTTCAAGGCTTTGTTATCTTTTTCTACTAAGTGTTCCCGAAAATGGCGTTTTTCGTTGGAACTTTAGGGCTCAGTCAATTTCGTATCCATGGAGATCAACCCCAAACGATTATTCAGCATCGAGCACGCTCGCTCGCTGGACAAGAACGATCCCATTCCCGATCGACGTTCTGATTTTCACCTGCCAATCATTGATGGGAAAGAGGTTATTTATTTCACGGGGAACTCTTTAGGCTTGCAACCAAAGACAGCTGAACAAGCCATCAAAACCGAGCTGGATGACTGGGCCCAGTGGGGCGTTGAAGGGCATTTCCATGCCCAGAATCCTTGGGTGAGCTACCACGAAAAGCTGGCAAAAGGGCTGGCCAATTTGGTGGGTGCAAAGGAACACGAAGTCGTCGCAATGAATGCCTTGACGGTGAATTTGCACTTGCTCCTGGTGAGTTTTTATGTGCCTCAAGGAAGGCGCACCAAAATCATTTGCGAAGCGAAAGCCTTCCCGTCAGACCAATATGCTTTGGCCAGTCAAATTCGTTTCCATGGCGGTGACCCAGAAACGGATTTGATTGCCATCTCTCCTCGTCCCGGCGCAACATGCATCGAAGAAGAAGACATTGAAAAGGCCATTGAAGCACATGCGGATGAATTGGCTTTGGTGATGATTGGCGGTGTTCATTATTTCACTGGACAGCTCATGGATATGCAGCGCATTGCTCTCGCCGCTCATGCGGTTGGGGCGCATTGCGGATTTGATTTAGCGCATGCAATGGGCAATGTTCCGATGCAACTGCACGATTGGGGCGTTGACTTCGCATGCTGGTGCTCCTACAAATACCTCAACTCAGGACCGGGAGCCGTAGCCGGCGCTTTCATCCACGAAAAACACGTCGGCCGAGAAGACATTCCAAGGTTTGATGGATGGTGGGGGCACGATGCCAAACGCCGGTTCTTGATGGAACCCAACTTTGAAAGCATGAAAACCGCGGAAGCTTGGCAAATGTCCAATGCTCCAGTGCTCAACATGGCCGTACATGCGGCTTCACTAGAGATGTTTCTCGAGTCTAGAATCGATCAATTGCGAGAAAAAAGCAAGCGGCTCACCGCGTACATGGAAGCAGGCATCCAGCATGTTGCCGAAGAAGTTGGTTTTCGCGCAGAACTCATTACGCCGTCAGATCCCGAGCGTCGAGGCTGTCAGCTTTCCTTGGCTGCACATGGCTTTGGAAAAAGTCTTTTTGAAGCGCTCACAGAGGCAGGCGTGATCTCCGATTGGCGTGAGCCCAACGTGATCCGCATGGCGCCTGTGCCATTGTACAATACCTTTGAGGACATCGCTGCTTTTCTCGTTATTTTCAAGGAATGCACAGAAGCTTTGTCTAGGGAATAATTTCGATAACCGTTACTGAATACTGAATACTCCATCATGCCTAAATCATCTCGATTTGCCGTTTTTGGAATGGGCCGTTACGGAAAACAAATAGCCTTATCGCTGGCTTCAAAAGGAGCGGAGGTGTTCACCTTCGACAACAACACAGCGCGTTCCGAAGGAATCAAGGATGATGTTGCCTTAGCGGTGACATTGGATTCAACTGATATCCGTTCGCTCCAAACGCAACGGGTCCAGGACATGGACGCCGCCATTGTTGCCATCGGTGAAAATTTTGAAGCTACGGTCCTGACCGCGCTCAACCTGTTGGACTTGGGCGTGCCCCG
>CAJQKK010000007.1 GCA_905478895.1 uncultured Flavobacteriales bacterium
ATGTTCGGCTTTGATGCGTTCAACACGGTCTGGTTTTTCCAAGTCCGACAGCGATTCTTCAGACCAGGTATAGCCGTCCATCTCATATTTTTTGGCAGCTTCAAATAAAGCCGGGTGTTGCTCCAAGAGCCACACCCATTCAATCTTCTGCTGATAAAAACAAAAGAAGCACCCCGATCGGCTTCGTGAGTACGTACCCGTTTCTATTTTGCCATCGATTTCCACCTTGTATTCCATGGGGAGGTAATAGGCAGGGACTCCAACGCCCGATGTTTCCAAAATGTTGTAGATGTCATCAATGATCAACACATCATCATTGTCGAGTAGAGGAAAGTCATTTAGTTTTCCGACGGGATAGTCGGTGGTTTTGAGGACTTCGTGAATGGCATGGTTGAATGCCTTGGTGTTGAAATCCAAAAGCGCCTGCGTCTTCTGTTTGAGGGTGAAGGTCAGGCCGAGGGGAGTGGCTAAAATGGAAAGAGCTTTTTCAAGCGCATCTCCGTTTAGCTGTTTTTTCAATCCCACTGTGAAAGAATCGAGCTTCTCCTTGGACAAGGCGATTTTGATCACGTCCTCACTCCAGATGTTTTTTCGATAGGGAAAGATGGTCTGGATATTTTCTCGTTTCGAAACATACCCTTCGCGGTTTTCATCCCCGCGGATGCCTACATAGGAGATGGTCGGTTCGTCACCAATGTTTCGCTCAAAAGGTTCGAGCTTCATTTTTTTGGTGCACCAGCGCGAGATGGAAGAAGGAAGGTAATTCCCGTACGCTGCTAGGAAGTGATCGAACGGATTATCGATGGCGGTTTTCCCTTCTTCAAAGCTTTGGTAGCGTTCGATGGGTTTGCCAAGCGCAGATTCCAGGCGATCGATCAAGTCATAAGTTTCCTTCAATTCCTTACCGGTATCGCATGTGTAGTATTCCACTTCGATTTCAGGATGGCGTTGGTTCAGGTATATCGCTAACGCTGCGCTGTCTTTTCCGCCACTGATTCCCAGCAAATGTTTTACGGTCATTCCCATGCGATTGACGAATTTTCAGTTTCTAAAATGAGGGACACGAGCTGCATGCGCTCATCGGCCGATAGGCCCTCGAGTCGCTTGGCAAGTTTTGATTGAAGCTCAGGGGCGTCTTCTAATTGCGGCACGAATCGTTTGAGGTGTTCGCCGGAGGGGGTGGTGATGGATACTGCGACAGCGTCGGGGTGCTCCAAGAGTCCTTTATGAGCTATCAAGGCTTCAATGGCCTCCTGAAGGTCCTTGTGGAGCTTAGGCTCGTTGTCGTCGTTGAGATTTTCCAACGATTGCCCCAGAACGGCATCGGCCACGGATTTCACCCAGCTTTCTCGGTCATCCAAGGGTGATTTGAGGCGCTCGTAAATGGCTCGAAGTTGCGGCTGAAGAAGAATTACATCTACTCCTTTGAGTAGATTTCGCGTTGCGTCTTGTGTTTCTTCAAATGATTTTGCTCCAATTCCAAAGGCTTTTTGAATCGTCTGCTCGAGGCGGTCGAGCAGGTTCTCATAGGTGCTGGCAATTTCTCGAGCGGTGTCGCGAAGTTTCTCAAAATATGCGGTGACCACTTCGGGATTCTCCGTTGCTGCAATTTGATGGAAGCCAATGGCAGAGGGTATCGTTTCAAAGAGAGCAGTTTCGGGATCGGGCGCATTGCCAATGGCTTCTCGCAGGGCGATGCCCTCTTTGCTCATGGTTTTGGTTTGTTGTCCGTAGCGATTCAAGTTGCGTTGCAGCAAGATGAAGTTTGTGAAAATGCCCAAGTACGTGCTGCGCGCTTCTGTGCGCGATTGGTCAATGCTCGCTAGTTCCCGGTATTGGTTCAGTGTGGCGTGACTTACTCCTTGGAAATTGAATTTCTTCAGGACGAAATCCTGTGGTTTCTTATTCAGTGATTCGAAGATGTCTACCGAGAGGTAGGGCAGGTACTTGTCTTCAGGTGCATAATAGAGCGCAAATTCATCTTCCTTGGTCAGCAAAAACAGTGGAATCCAGTAGTTGAGGAGTCCAAGTTTCATTCCGAAAGGTTGCCGTTGCAGCTCCTCGTACAAATTGAGCAGGTTGACCTTGCCTTGTTGGGCCTCGTCTAGGAAAGCTTCGCAAGCGTTCCATGCGGCGGCGTACGTGCTGGATTTATTTGGTCCAGATAAAGTGCCGTTTTCCCGATTGTACATCTTTTCCTGTATCCAAGTGGAGAGGAAAATAGACTTCTGTGCTGGAAAGCGCTCTTCTGAAAAACCAAGCCCAGGTGAAACGCTTCGGTTTTCTAGAGCTGCCATCAAAACTTTACGCGAGGTGTTTACACTCGTGGAGAGTTTCCCTTGATTGATGAGCTCATTGTGAATTTGCGGACAAGCACGGTATGCGTCGTTAAAAGTTCTTTGGAAGAAATTGTTGAGCTGGCGTTCCGATGATATGGTCGCTGGAGCTCCGCTTGAATCAATCCACCTGGCATCATCAGCAGTGAGTGCATCTTTAAGGGATTGAATCAGTTGGTTTAAGACATGATCTCGCTCATGCGTAACTAGTTGCTTTACGACCAAGTCATCGGAGTACTTTTCTAATATCCATTCGTAAAGGAGCACCTCTCGCATCAGCTGTTCCAACAACTCAGTCGTGCCAACCTGAACAATCACCTCAGGGAATTCGGTGTTCGGCAATTCCAAGCTCAGTTTGGAGTCAAGCAGGACATGGCAGGTACCGTTTCCCAATCGCGCAATTTGTTTGGTGTTTTCGCTTCTTCCGTGTAGCACAAAATGCATGAAGCGAGGCGCACCACTTCGAATAAAATGGCCGCGGGATAAAGCCGGTGCAAGGGCGATGCGATTTACGATTTCGTCG
>CAJQKK010000008.1 GCA_905478895.1 uncultured Flavobacteriales bacterium
GAACTATACGCCAACATTCAAGACGCATTTAATGAAGCCGGACTTGAAATTCTTTCTCCACATTATCGCGCCCAAAGAGATGGCTCGCCAATGGCTGTGCCGGCTGATTACTTGCCTCCCAACTATGTGTCGCCAGGGATCAAAATAAACTCCAATAAGGGTGAATAAATCGAATAACAAATTAATGGAATGGCTTAGCGGCCAGGATGCCGAGCGCTTTATTTTAATCGCCGTTGGGTTCAGCGTCATATTGATCTTGAATTATTTCGTTCGGCGGGCGCTGAGTAATTCAGTGAAGAATAATTCGAACAAATACAGAGCAAGAAAGGCAGTTAACCTTCTCGCATACCTTCTTCTTATTTCCGTGGTCCTTTTTGTTTATAGCGATAAGCTAGGAAATATTGGCGTTGCGCTTGGTGTTGCAGGCGCGGGAATTGCCTTTGCCCTTCAAGAGGTGATTGTGAGTTTGGCGGGTTGGCTGAATATGATGATTGCAGGCACGGTGAGCGTGGGAAACCGAATTAAGGTAGGAGATGTGAAAGGCGATGTAATCGACATTGGAATACTCACCACAACCATTATGGAAATTGGAGATTGGGTGCAAGGAGATTTGTATAATGGGAGACTTGTAACACTGTCGAACAGTTTTGTCTTCAAGGAAAAAGTGCATAACTACTCTGGAGAGTACCCATTTCTGTGGGACGAAATTCAATTTCCAATTCGAACAGAGTCGGATCATCGCGAGGCGCGTGTAATCTTTAATAAAGTACTAACGGAAGTTTGTGGTGACTATGCGAAACACTCCCGTGTCGAATGGAAGAATTTAGCAAACAAGTATAGGGTAGAAGAGGCGCAAGTAGACCCAATGGTGACCCTAGAGGTTAATGAAAATTGGATTCTATTTACACTCCGATACATTGTTGACTTTAAACGAAGGCGATCAACTAAGGACGTAATTTTTACACGCATCCTTGAAGAGATTGAAAAGACAAACGGAGGGGTTAAAATCGCCACCTCCACACTTGAAATTTCCCAAAATTCCGCCAACTAAGAAGATGCCTATAGGATAATCAGGCGCTGAGAAAAGGCACCGGATTCCGTATTTAAAAGAAGCGTATAAACCCCAGCAGGAAGCTGGCCTAAATTGACGCTATTTGCTTCGACTAATCTCCTATTATGGCTGATTACGATAGACCCTGAAATATTCATCAACTCAATGGTGGATTGTTCACCAATCAGCTTGGGGGAGACGTAAATCTGAACCTCAGTATTTGCAGGATTTGGTACTAGTCTAAGGGGCTTTCGATTTGGATCTTCTACCCCGTAGAAACCCTCAATATTTACATCCAATACTTGCTGATTATCAACTTGACCTGTGTTTAAATTGATGAACTCTACCGAGGCTGTACCGATGTATTCTTGCCCTGGATCTAAAAGCACACCGTACCGCTCGCCCGGATATATTTCAAGCACATCCGAGACTTCAGGTGTCGGCAATGGGCGACCGTCTGAATCAATAATCTTGGCATTAACTGCCGCTGGAAACGTGATGCGATTTGCTAAATAACCGATGTTAGCCATGCGCACATAAATGGATGAATTGGCTTGACCATGAATCTCCACTTTGTCTACTAATTGTTGCTCGCTGAGTCCATTGATTAGAAAGTGCTGTGGGGTATAAATGGGAATTGGAATCATGTGATGACTCATGCTTGTATCATAGTCGTGCAAGAGCACTGAGTCGTGATGCCAAATGGTGTCCATTTCTGAGAACATCAAGTTAACATCGCTTTGATATTCGTATCCATCTGTCCAGGTCATGCTTGTGTCAGCCGGCTTGACCACGATTAACCCATACATGCCTGCCTGAACGTGGATGCTAGAAACGACATGGCAATGATATAAGTACGTGCCAGGGTGTGGTGCTCGAAATCTATAGTACCCATGCTCATTGTGGTGCACTTCAAAAGATAGATGGGGAACGCCATCGTTGGCTTGATTCACATCCAACCCGTGCAGATGAATCGTATGCGGTGCGCCTTGGGATATATTCCAAAAGTCGAGGCTAATGGAATCGTTTTCAGTGAAAGTCAACGTTGGCCCAGGTATTGGCGGGTTTTCCCCAAACGCCTGAGCAAACCCGAATGTTCTAATTGTATTGCCATCAAATAACAACTTCGAGCCCGTGTTTCTGCCTATTAGTTGATGAATGGTTTGGCCAATTGAAGCAAAGCCAATCGAAAGTGCAAGAATCGTGTATATGAGTCTTGTCATCATTGGATTAACATGGTTAAGAACATGCCGTTGGGGTAGATGCCTCCTGCAGAAACGGCGGACAGATTGTGATCATGAACAGGATACTCGCCTGGTTTGTCAGGAACCATTTCGAGAATAAGTGTTTCCATGGACTTAATAGGAAAGGTATCTTTTGATCTACCAATATGCGCACTGTTTAGGCTGGAATACGTGATTTCAGCATGATATCCGTGAAAGTGAATTGAGTGAACCGAAGAACCAGTATTGGCTATCACGATTGTAATGGTTTCCCCGACGGATCCAACTACCCGAGCCATGGAATCTTGATTAATATGAGGGTTGCTGCGTCCATTAATCGTGAAATAGTCAGGATAATATGTCATCCAGTTCACGCTTTCGCCTGAGACTAACTGGGAAGCCCAATTCTTTTGAAAGTCTTTAATGTTCCAGTAAAATAGGCCCTCAGGGTTGCTGGGAACATGAATTATTCCGCCCAATCCCGCAGCCCGAAAACTTGAGTTATTCAAATGATCATAATAGATTGTAGCGTAGTCTTCTTGATCGAAAAACACAGTCAGATGAATCGAATCACCCGGAGCAATCTCTTCCCCAGAGGTTTTGTCCTTTATCTTAAACCCATGTTTTATACTGTCGTTATTGACAATGGTCAGGGAGAGGCTATCTCCAGATTCAAGTGTTATGCGGGCATTTTGAGCCTCGAATGTCGTGGGCCAATTAAAGCTGGCCATTGGAAACGTGGTGGTGTCAACCGCAGTGTATACACCAGCATTAAGGTGCAATTTGTGATGGACCGTTTCGGCATTTGAAAGAAATGAGGTGCAGAGGACAATTAAAGCAATTGTCGCTCGAAGCATGGATTGATATCCGAGACTATTTCTTGACAACCTTTTCTGACGTAACAACGCCTTGTCTTCGAGCCAGTATAAAGTACGGTCCAGCTGGTAAGCTTTCAAGGTTCACTAGTATGGCCCCTGACTTTGTACTCACAGGAACAGCCTGTGTTTGCCCAAGTAAATTGACGACTTCAACTGCGTCTAAATCATGACCGATTATGGATACAAAATCTGCAGTTGGATTTGGGTAGACCTGAAAATCAACATCATTTAATCCGGTGATTCCTGTTACATCTGTTGTGTCAATCACTTCGTTTGTTTGAAGCGTAAATACAATGGTGTCTGCCATAGTAACATTCGCAGAGTCATATAGTAGAAGTCGCAAGGTGCCTACGGCAGCAGAATCATCTGTGCTTACAAGAAGCTTGAAAAACCCAAAAATGTTATCGTTATAGTCATCCATCGACAATCCAAACATTTTAGCAGAATCCGGAACGTTTACATAACAGTTATTGTAATCACAAAGCGAGTAACTCCAATTTGGACTTAAGGTGTTTTCCAATGTTGCCCATGCAAAAGTGATATCCGATGAGTCTTGCGGTAAAAAATGGATTGTGGCTTCGAAGAGCCCTCCAGCATCGCCTTCCATTGTTAAGTTCGTAGTGGTGTCATAAGCAAATGACTGCGCAAACATCAATGTAGAGGTCAGAATTAGCGCGAGTGTTGTGGTGAGTAGCTTCATAATAAGCGGGTTTATCTGCCAAAGATGCACATTTCCTAGCTATTGAATTGGAGAATAACTGGTGCGATTGGCCCCATTCATCGACAAAGCTTCCATTCATCCGATTCAATTGACATTTCACCGAGAACCACTTTCAGGAACTGAAGAATCTATGATCATTTGCACTGTCAGTCATGGGGAACCTTCTTTAAGGGTTGGCTGACATCGGTTAGCGATCTACGGATTGATCTTAATCGAAATAGGATAAGAGGACTTATCATATTGGGGAAGTAACGGAACCTAGGGGACAGTTTATACTGCTCCTCTAGGTAACGTTGCGTTTTATGTTTTCCACATTTTTATCGATCTATTTATCGCACAATGCTTTCTTTGTTGAATCATGGCTAACCCACCAGAGACAATTTTCTTAATTGACGATGACCGATCAGTAAATTTTTACAATAGATGGGTTGCGCAAGAATTGCTTCAAACCGAGGATATTCATGAGTTTGAATCGAGCGAAGCGGCCATATCACAGTTGATTACATTCTAGAACGAGGAAAGGAAAGTCGATCTAATATTATTAGACCTGAACCTCCCCGGGATCAACGGTTTTGAATGTTTAGCGAAGTGCATGGATAAGAACTTGATTTCGTCACCTGGGATTGTAGTCATGTTGCTAAACAGTCCCCTGTTAGCGGAGCAAGTGCTTGAAGCAAATGAATTAGGAATTAAGCATTTTCTTGATAAGCCCTTGGATGCAGCCGAATTGGCGAAAATTGTATCCCCCTAAGAGGTCTTGGGTCTAAGGTAAACATGAAAAATGGACCCGACCCCGCTTGCGCTTTCAACCTCCACTCTTCCTCCGTGTTTTTGAATCATACTTCTCATTAGAGAAAGACCAACCCCACTGCCTTCTGCGTTTGTATGTATGCGTTTGAATGGGGCAAACAACTTCTCCCCATCTTTAGCAAGATTAATCCCGAGACCATTGTCTTTGACACTGAGCTTTATATAATCGCCTTCTTTAACGCAGGAAATTTCAATCACTAGGGGCCTTGCCTCATCCCTGTACTTCATAGCGTTAGTCATCAAATTATGCAACACGCTCGTCAGATCACCTCGATGATATGAAATTGTTTTTTCATTCAGACTGAAGCGAAAAGACGCTCCAGACTCAAGAATCAATGAGTGAACATTCGTCTGAATTTCTTTAATCAAGTCAGGGATTGACACTTCCGAAGTC
>CAJQKK010000009.1 GCA_905478895.1 uncultured Flavobacteriales bacterium
AATCATGGGACTCATCGAAAGCCGAGCGCTCGACTTTGAGCGGGTGATCTTATTGGATTGCAACGAAGGAAACCTGCCCAAAACCAGTGTTCCTGATAGTTTCATACCATTTGACCTGCGTACCGTCTGGAAACTTCCCAACCGCCATCAGAAAGAAGCCATCTACGCTTACTACACCTATCGGCTCATGAACCAAGCCAATGAGTTGCACATGGTGTACAGGGCTGAGGATGAATCCGCTGAAAAAAGTCGGTATTTGTTGCAAATTGAACGCGCCTTTCGGCCGAATGGGAAGGACTTGCTTCCCCTGAAAAAAACAGCGGTTTATGCGCCATTGCCCGACCCTCGACCCGAGATTGCCCCCGTGGAATGGGACGACTTTGCGCGCGGTCGGTTGCAAGATTGGGCACAACGGGGCATCAGTCCATCCGCTATGAACTCATTCATGGCCTGCAAACGGAATTTCTATTATCAGTACATCTTGAGGCTGAGCGAACCCCGTGAATTCACGGAAGAAATGAATTCTGGCACTTTTGGAACCATCGTCCACCAAGTCTTGGAAGACGGATTGACCGAAATGATTGACCGCCCCCTGACGCGTGACCTTCTGCTGCACTTCAAACAACACCTTACCCCTTTGTTGCAAGCATCAGTCGATGAACACTTCAATAAAGAGCTCACAGCCACGGGAGAAAACTACCTCCACCTCACCATTGCAGAAGCCACTTTGGTGAAGCTCATTGGCGCAGAAATGGCCGAATTGGAAAACGTTGAACAACGGACCATTGGTTCATTGGAAGCTCGAATCGGACACACGTTCATGGACAACCAGCGGGATTTTACTGAAATCCGACTGCACGGAATGGCCGATCGCATCGACAATGAAAATGGCACTGTTGTCGTGACCGATTACAAAACCGGTAGCGTCGAGGCTCGCGAACTAAAATTGAAAGGCAACTGGACGGAAAAATTGGACGAGGGCAAGTCTGGAAAAGCGCTGCAATTGCTGATGTATGCCGCAATAGCCCTAGAAACCCTCGGTCCCGATGGGCGTCAACGAACGGATGCAACGGCTCAAATTGATCGGGTGCGCGCCGGAATACGGTCAGGGAAAAACGCACACGCCGGCCTCATTCCACTCAGCATCGATGGACAAACGTTCATTGAGCAGCAGCATGCCCGCGAGCTCTTGCATTGGATTTCGCAAAAATTACAAGCGTTGTATGAAACAAATACTGGGCTCGAGCATGAAACCGAGTCCAAGTATTGTGCGTATTGCACGGTACTAGACCCTTTGCCCGAATACTTTTAATAGCCCATGAGCGTCATTGCAAAACAATCCGGTTTGGCATCCATTGCATTGGGCATTGGGCTCATGCTCGGTGCTGCAAATACCATGTTTGTCTTGCCGCGTGCTTTCGAAGGCAACGAAGCTGTCTGGGGGTTGTTGCGGATTATGACGTCCTGGGGGATGATTTGCTCGTCGATCTTCACACTGGGGGCGCCGCCTGCTATTTTGCGCTTTCTCAACCGCTACCCTCAGGCCGAGCGTGGAAAACATCTGAAAGCTATTCTGTTAATTGCAGGGTTGGGCATTGTTGCAGGACTCACCATGATCTCCATTTGGGGACCGGCTTGGATTGTTCAACTGTCTGAACAGGATACTGTTCTCTTGAAAAACAATTTGCAGGGATTCATCACGATCATCGCAATCATGAGTTTGATGGCCTTGTTTCGGGCCTTGCTCACGTTGAAGTTGAAAACGGGGCTGATTGCTTGGGTAGACGAAATTTGGCAAAAAGGAAGTTACCTCATTCTCGGCGGGGCCCTCCTCCTTGGCTACCTGCCATTGGAATATTTCATTCCGGCATATATCGCTTCATGGTTCATATCATTGGTATTGCTGGCATTTCCTGCTCGAGGAACACTTCCGAGCACCGGCGATACGATTGATTGGACGCAATTTCGCCCCCTCTTGGACTTCAGCCTATTCAGTTTGTTCGCAGGTGGAGCCTCGATCATCGCCAATCAATTGGATTATGTCATGATTGGCATGTACCTCGGCCTCGAGGAGGTACCCGTCTATACGATGGGTTTTTTCATTGGTTCTGTGGTGGCCATGCCCATGCGTGCAACTCAAAGAATTGTTTCGGGGGTTGTCGCCACCAAAATCCACAACAGTTCGAACGCTGAAATGCAAGAACTGAGTCAAAATTCTGCTCGGGTCAACTTTTTGCTCATGGCCAGTATCATGGCTGGAATTTGGGCGGGATTTCAGCCTTTTCAGTTGCTTCTGCCTGAAAAATATAGAGGGTTGGAAATCGTGTTCTTGTGCATAGGCATGTCAAAAATTGTAGCAGGGCTGAATACGAGTAACAATTCCCACCTTGGATTCAGCGATCACTACCGAATCATGCTTCCGATTAATTTGGGTTTGGTGGTTTTCACCCTGTTCTCCAACTACCTCTTTCTGGTCATCCTCGAGATGGGAATTGCCGGGGCGGCCTTGGCCACATTTGGAACCGTGCTCTGGAATAATGCCTGGCGCCTTCTGGTCGTATGG
>CAJQKK010000010.1 GCA_905478895.1 uncultured Flavobacteriales bacterium
AGCTCGCTGCTCCGCGAATCCCCGGTGATTTTGCGGCAGAGGAGTTCATTGCCGTCTATGAAGTGGAAAATGAGCGCTGTTGGAAGGCATACCGCGAGGGCACCTTGACCCAGCAGCAGCTTCGTCCCCTCCGGTTTAAGCGTTCCGTAGAGAAATTGGGCATTTCTTCCTTCCAAGGAATGGATGAGTTGGCAGAATCAATGGGGGAGGCTTATGTCAAACGTGCTCCATACCGCACCGCTTTGTTGGATGGTGCGATGGAGGTTTGTGCGGCATTGAATGAACGGGGCCATCGCATGTTCATCCTCACCAATGGCTTTGAGGAAGTGCAACACGTCAAAATGAAAAATTCAGGCTTGTCTCCTTATTTCTTGAAAGTACTAACCAGCGACGCCTTGGGGTACAAAAAACCCCGGCGAGAAGCATTTGATCAAAGCATCGTGATCGCGGAATCGGATGCATCAAAGGCCATCATGATTGGGGATGATTTGGAATGTGATGTGGTAGGAGCCAGGGATGCAGGATGGCGATCGATTTATTTCAATCCCCATGGTGTTGACGCGGATCCTAAATTTCAGCAGATTACGCACTTGCGAGAATTGTTGGATTTGCCATTGACCTGAAGTCTAGAATTGACCTACCTTGAGCTTTTCTCAAAAAAACCTCTGTGCCATGGCCCAAGATGACCGTCCAAATTCAAAGAAACTCAACATTGATTTACCCGAAGAGGAGGCGCAAGGCGTTTATTCTAATTTGGCTGTAATTACGCACAGTCCGGTTGAATTCGTAGTCGATTTTGCTCAGATTATGCCGGGAATGAAGCAAGCAAAAGTGCGCAGTAGAATCATTTTGGCTCCGCACCATGCCAAGCGTTTGTTGCAAGCCTTGAATGAAAATGTTCAGCGGTTTGAAAAGCAACAAGGTCCGATTCAAGCACCAAAGGGGAACCAAGATCCGGCCATGCCTTTGACCTTCAGTGGCCCACAAGGGGAAGCTTAACGGGTCTCAGTCGCGGCGAAAACCTTTCATTCCACACACGGTTCCAAGTGGATTTCCAATCAGCTTATCATTCTGATTTTCAGTAGATTGTACCTTGTTGGTTCCTTTTGTGATTGAGCTGTCTTTCCAGGGTTGTTCGGGGTGGAACCACGTTAATTCAGCTTTTTGGCCGGGCATGATGGACGGTTGCTCCAACCCCAACACGTGCCGTGGTCCTGTGCTCAATGCGCGCACCAAAGCGCTCAACGAATCACCTTTGGAGGTCCCTTTCAAGGCTCGATGAGCTATTGCGAATGCCGATTCAATGCCAGCGATGCCAAATGAAGAAAGGCTAAACTCGACATCATGGTGCTCCAAGTCTTCTGGCCGATGATCGGAAACGACAGCGTCGATGGTTCCGTCTATTACTCCTTGTCGCAACGCTTCCCGGTCGGCTGCTCCTCGAAACGGCGGCATCACTTTTAAGGTCCCATCAAAATCACTCAGGTCTTCGTCGATAAATCGCAGGTGGTTCGCCGTGGTGCCGCAGGTTATGTTCATCCCTTCGGACTTGGCGGATCGAATCAAATCGACCGATTCGGCTGCAGAAACCACGGGGAAATGCAGCCTTCCTCCGGTGTACTTGGCAATTTGGAGGTCCCGCTGAATGCGCATGACTTCGGAGGCCGACGGATTTCCGGTGACTCCCATGTGCGTGCTGGTGTCGCCCTCATGCATCATTGCCCCGGCATTTAGTCCCAAATCAAGCGGGAGGCTCAAAACCGGTTGGACGAGCGTGCTCCCATATTCTAGCGCTCTTCGAAGCATTTCTGTCCGGTCAATGGGCTGGTCATCCGAGAATGCAACAGCGCCCGCACGGGCCAAATCATGCATTTCTGATAGGGCCATTCCGGCTCCTTGCTGAGATACACAAGCCATAGGGTGAAGCCTGCACGTAAAGTCCTCCGTTTGCGCTTGCAAAAAAGAGACAGCCGATTTGTTGTCCGGATGCGCCAGGGAATTGGCATTCAAAATCACTCGGGTAAATCCGCCGTGGGAAGCGGCCAAGGCCCCGTTTTTTAGGCCTTCCTTATGTTCGGCACCAGGGTCATAAAAATGGGCTTGTAAATCCACCCAACCGGGTGAAATCGCAGCGCCCTCTGCCTCCCAAACGTCTGCGTCGTCTGGTGTTTTCAAGTCGGAGGCAATTTCAACGATATTGCCTTCAACGATGAGGACATCACATCGTTGACCGTTGTGCGTGCTATTCGGATCAACGATCCGTACTTTTTTGATGATTATGCTTTCCATGTGCGCAATAGAATCGTCTCAATCGCCAAGGCGATTAGTGCAAAGATGATAAAGGCTTTCCACAAAGGCACCCCTTGTTCTGTCTGTTTGATGATTTGCGGCAAACTTGATGTGGTGACATTGAGCAAGTTCACATGCTCCCAGCCTTTTTCTTCAATCAGTGCGAGGTATTCAGCGGGAGCAAATGCATCGTGATTCGATTCGATTCGATCTTGATTCAAGCCAATCGTTGCCCAGGATTGATTCAAATCTCGCACGATGAAATGACCCGGAACCAAAGGCAGACCCTCCAAAAGGACTTCGATTTGTCCCGGAGCTTGTCGGATTTCAGGAAGCCATTCGCTCGTCGTCGCATCCGCGGACGGATCCGTTCGGTTGTTTTCGCTTCCCTGAACGAGTTTTAAAGAGGCCACTTCGGGCACATCGACCGGGATTGCCCAGCGGCGAAGCGAACCAATTTCTCCCGCATTGATGGGTGTAGCATAAGATCTTTCAGCCATGCGCAGTAGCAATGGAACCCAAAACGCGTGCCGTGTCAAATTACTGGATTCGGGATTGGCGCTTACATGAAAAACAAATGCTTGTCCTTGTCCAATTTGCTGGCGGGTCAAGAAAGGACGTCCCAATTCCGTTGTGGCCAGTGTTTCTTCGGAAGACGATGGCCTTCGATTCCATATTTTATTCGCATTAGGCAGGTCGATGCGTTCCGGAAATTGGGCAAACATCTTTCGGAAAAAAGGATGATTCAGTTGAATCGATCGCACGCGGTCTTCCGTCGTATTCCAATTGCCCGTGTAGGGGAGTTTGAGGGCGGTGAACAGCGACTCATCCGCGGATTCATCGATCGATGGCAGATAGACAATCGTACCGCCCTGTTCCACAAAAGCCAAGATTTCCTGTGCAAAACCAGAGCCTTGTGCTTTCCAATCTGTGAGGATGAGTAAGTGCGATTGGGCGATGAGTTCAGGCGTCCAATTTGAATGCGATTCAATGGCATACAGTCCATCGGCTGTCTGGAAAACGCGTTCAATCGATCGCACGGATTCCGCTTCTGTTCGTTCGGATAGAATGGTGATTTGGACGCGATCGGTTACCTCAAAGCCAAAATACCAATCGTCGTCAAATCGAATGGGCGCATCTTCAATGGAAACAGTCCCTGATTTGAGCCCAGCCGGACCATGCGTAAACCGCATGACCGTGTCAGTGGGGAGGCCAGGCACCAAATTGAACGTGCCAATGGCCAGGCGTTCACCGTTGATGCTGAGGTTCATTGGCACGCTATTGACAGCGGCTTGGGAATTGTGCCGAATGCGCATCCGAAGCGCTGCAGATCGCCCAGCGATGCGCATGGGCTCATCGAACCAAACGGAATCAATCCAAATGTTGGGCGCTCCACTGGCGAGCTCAGGCACAAAATTCCATGTTGCCGAGGTATCCGGCGATTCGGTCAAATCGGCAATGGCATGAGTGGATTCCTGCAAATCGGAGAACAGGTAGGCCGAGCGCTTGGAATCGACCGCATTTGACAATTGGCTCTCAATCCGTGCAATAACCTCTGAAATTTCACGAGCATGCCCGGTGGGGCGAATGCCTTCAATGCGCTCCAATGCTTGCTCCTGGGTCAAGAATTTTTGGTCTTTCCCGGAAAAGTCGCATGTGAGGACCTGAAACTGATCGGTGGGATTGAATTGCTCAATTACCAGTGTGGCCTTGTTTCGAGCCACTTGAAGCAATTGTCCCTCTTCGCCTTGCGCCTCCATCGAATGGCTGTTGTCCACGTACAGCGAAATGGCGTGGCCGTTTTGCTTCACTCCCATGGATTCTGACCCATTTGCCGGCGGCAATTGCGGTTGAGCAAAGGCCATGATGATCGCAGCGAACGCGAGCAATCGCATCAGGAGGACCCACCAGTGGCGGATTCTTTGGGTCGCTTTGGCATCTTTCTGCACCTCATTCAAAAAAGCCACTTGTGAGAAGGCCACACGCCGGAAACGTCGAAAGTGAAGAAGGTGAATGATGATGGGAATGGCCAGTGCACTTAACCCCCACAGTATTTCTGGATGCACAAATTCCATTCGATGCAAATTTAGTTCGAATTTTGCGTGGCATGGCGAAGAAATCAAATAAGAGTGAGCCGCAGAAGAATCAGCTTGTTTTGAGGCAAGTTTCGCCTGATTTGCGGGATTTTCTGCAAGAAAAGGCAACGCTTTATGAATCCCTGGCGTTCATCCCGGATGACCCCATTTCCATTCCGCATGATTTTCGAGATTCCTCCGATATCGAATTGGCAGCTTTTCTAACGGCTACCCTGGCCTGGGGTCAGCGGATGACCATCAAAAAGAATGCAAACGAATGGATGGCCCGAATGGATCATGCGCCACGGCAGTTTTTAGAATCGGCGAGTGCAAGCGAGATGGAGGCGACGAGTCAAGGCTTCGTGCACCGCACCTTTCAGCCGCGTGATGCACTGCTATTCATGCACGCGTTGCAGGAACTGTTGACGGAGTACCAGGGCTTGGAAGCGGTTTTTCTCCCTGAAAATCGAGCGTTGCGAAACGGACTGTCGGTCCAGCCCCATTTGGAGGTTTTTCACGAGCGCTTTTTTGCGGCGGCTGCGAAACGGGGCTTTGAAGCTGGGCGGACTCGAAAGCACGTGGCAACGCCCGCCCGTGGATCCGCAACGAAGCGCATGAACATGTTTTTGCGATGGATGGTTCGGCCGTCCGGACGCGGAGTGGATTTTGGCATTTGGAAAGCCATTGAACCGCGGCAACTCATGATTCCATTGGATGTGCACACCGGAAATGTGGGCAGGAAATTGGGGTTACTGCAGCGAAAAGCCAATGATTGGCGCGCTGTGGAGGAATTGATGGCCGGACTGCGACAAGTGGATGCGGAAGACCCTGTGCGGATGGACTTCGCATTGTTTGGTCTTGGGGCGATTGAAGGGTTTTGAAGAGCCGAGGCGCGTTGGCGGTTCAGCCGATCAGCCCCAATCGTTGATTGACGCAATCTTCAATGCGTTCTAACAAGTGCGCTGGCGTCAGTGTGCGCCATCCGACTTCATTCAATTCACCACCCAGAACAAAATAGCTGTCAAGATCGATGCTTTTCATGTCTTCGAGGACGTGGTCACGAAAATTGAGGAGGGCGATCCACCCATCATCATCCGTGACTTCATCGAACCACTCTTCGTAATAGCAATCATCTCCGAAATGGAAGTTGAGGATGTTTTCGCCAATGAGAATGAACCGGTTGATGCCTTCGGCGATCAAGACGTCGATGACCTCCCGCTTCAATTGCATGATATCATTGAATAAGCAGTCGTTCCATTCACCAATGAATTCAATGATGGCAAACCGTTCGTCGTAATCTGCAAAGAGAATTTTGCAAAACAAGGTTTGCGATTGAATGGAATCCCATTGCGGATGGATGTAGTAATTGTAAATTTTCGTGGAATACTCGAATTCGCTATAGTTGCGTTCGAAAAATGGACTGCGCGGATCGCTGCTTGCCACATAATGATTGCGCCAAGCGAAATAGGGTTCAAGCGTGTGCATCTCCTTTGATTTGATCAATGGCTTTCCGCACGCTCCCGCATTCCTGAAGCGCCTGTTTGGCTCTATCTGCGCCTGTGTTTGTCGCAGCTTGGATCATTCGGATGCCGCGTTCGACCAATTTGGCATTGGACAGTTTCATGTCCACCATAGATGCTCCTTTGACATGACCGAGCTGGACCATTGCTGCCGTGCTGATCAGGTTCAGGATGAGCTTTGTGGCCGTGCCTGCGTTGAGTCGGGTGCTTCCCGTGACGAATTCAGGACCCGTAATGGCCTCGATGGGATGGACGCTGATGGCGGCCAATGTGGTGGCCGGATTGCAGGTGATACAGGCGGTCATCAGACCCGCTTCATTCGCCTGTTGGATGCCTCCAAGCACATAAGGCGTGCGGCCGGAAGCGGCAATCCCCATAAGCGTATCGTTTGGGTTTGGTGTTGCCTGTGCTAAGTCTTTCCAAGCTCCTGCAAAATCGTCTTCTGCGCCTTCCACTGCGACGCGAAGCGCACCATCTCCTCCGGCAATCCATCCTTGAATGACCTCTGGTCCAACACCAAAGGTTGGGGGGCATTCACTGGCGTCCAATATTCCCAATCGCCCACTGGTCCCGGCGCCAATGTAAAACAGTCGCCCACCACGACGCATGCGCGGCACCAAGGCTTCCAGAAAACCTTGAATTGCGGGTAAGCACGCTTCCACTGCTGCGGAAGCGGCGTTTGTCTGGGCATGCATGTTGCTGACTAGTTCTCCAATGCTCATCGCATCTAAGTCCTCATGCATTCCTGTTTGTTCCGTCGGGGGTAAGTGGTCGCTCACGGTTCAAAGATACACAGCACGCAATGGTTCAAATGTGCCACCATTGCCAAGCAGCTTCTGCTTGGGCATGGAGCATGTCTTTGCCATTCATGGTTTCAGCGCCCATTTTGCTTGCTTCTCTCAGGAATTGAGTTTCCGCAGGATTGTAGATCAGGTCCACAACAAGGTGGTTTGGAGTCACCCCTTGCCACGGGAATGGCACGCACGCGTGGGTGTTGGGATACGTTCCAACGGGCGTGCATTGGACAATGAGTTTATGGTGCCCTACCGCCTCGGCGCTTAATTCATCAAATCGGACGGCTTGCCAAGGCACCTCGCGTCGCGTTACATGGGCGACTTGAATACCGAGGCCTAAGAGTCCATGCCGCACTGCTTTGGCGGCTCCGCCATTCCCAATGATCAAAGCACGCTCGTGTTCCGAACGAAGAAAGGGCCGAATGCTGTTGAGGAAGCCAGCAGAATCCGTGTTGTGGCCCATCCAGGTTCCATCGGACAGCGGCTTGATTGCATTCACGGCACCGATGGATTGGGCCTCGGGGGTCAAGTCAGAGAGGTAGGGTAAAATGGATTCTTTGTACGGCACCGTTACGTTCAATCCTGCCAATGCACCGTGCTGGTCTTGGACGGTTCTGATCCATTCCTCAAATCGAGCAATGTCATCCAATTCGAACAGGGAATAACGCGCGGACTTCAATCCTTCTCGTTTGAATTTTTCTGCGAACAACGCAGGGGAGTGGGAGTGGGACAAGGATTGGCCGAGCAAGCCCAATCGAATGGGGTCAAGCGTCATGCGATGGGGTGGAAAATCGGTTCATAAGCACGACGATTCCGACACCAAGTAATGCGCAAATTATGGCGCTTGCCAGTGCAGGAAAGGGCAAGTCTCCAGGCCAGCTCAAGGCTTCCGACCACGTCTCTCGGCCATCACTGTGGGTGTAAAGCAATTCTACCTTTTCTTTCCACGGCCAGATGGCACGTAACGAACCGAACAAGAAGCCGGTGAGCAATGCGATAAGTACATTGTAATGCCGCTCAAGGGTCCATTTGAGCAATTTGCTGAAGAGCAGCAATCCGGTTATGACTCCACTTGCAATCACAGCAATGCGGACCAAGTCGAACGATTTGACGGCGCCAATGACCGCCGCATAAGCCCCCAGCAATAACAAGATAAAGCTGCCCGAAATCCCGGGTAAAATCATCGCACAGGCAGCTAAGGCACCAGCACCAAAAAGAAACAATGACGAAGGTTCATTTTGGGCCACCGGCATGGAGCTGATTCCGAAGGCGACGGCTGTGCCAAGAATGAACGCCAAGGCAGCTTGAAAATTGCGTGATTTGATTTCGCGGCCGACAAATGGAATGGAGGCAAATACCAAACCAAAAAAGAAACAGTACAGCAAAGTGTTGTGCTCCTGTAGCAAATGGTGGAGCAGGCTGGAGAGTCCAATGACACTTGTGCCGATGCCCATGGCCAAAACCAACAAAAAATTACCATTGATGGCGGTCCAAGTGGATTTCCATTCGCCCCTGAAGATTTCCACGACCATGCGCGGATGAATCGCTGATATCGATCCGAGCAGTTCATCATAAATACCTGTGATGAGGGCGATGGTTCCACCAGAGACTCCCGGGACGAGATCGGCGGCGCCCATGGCAATGCCTCGAAGGTAAAGCCCTACAAAGTCCTTAAAGGATTTGCGTTGGGAGTGGTTCGTGTCACGGCTCATCCAATTTCCATTTCAGGATCAAAGGCCTTCGCCCACCCCGTGATTCCCCCTTCGAGGCTGTAGAGGTTTTCAAAACTGTGTTTTGTGCAGAGTGCGCTGACGGTAGCGGCTGCGCGTGCCCCGGAGCGGCAATAAATTACGACAGGGACGTCCCTCGGGATTTCCGACTGCCGCGACAAGCAGAAAGCCATGGGAATGTGGAAGTCACAGAGTCTGCTTATGCTAATCTCGTGTGCCTCACGAATGTCCAATAGTGTGAAATCAGTTTTGCTATCGAGCCACTGTTTCATTTTCTGTGGCGAGATGACAGGTACAATTGTGTTCATTTCACAAAGTGTATCGGTGCGGTAACGGATGGTGGAAATATGGCCTGATCAGTAGCTGCTGAGGATTGGCGTCAATCTTCTTCCGTGACCTCCTCAACGGAAAGACGCTTGCCATCGGCCAATTCTTCGGGCAAATGTTCGAAAAACGTATCGCCACGCAATCCCAACCGCAAGCATTCCAGTGGGATGAGGTCATTCGGTCCAATGTTTCCAAGATTGACATTGGCACCAAATTGGCGCAAAAACCAAACTTGTTGTGGCTTTTTCGGTGCTTCCCAAAGAATGTCTTCCAACGCTACGTTGGCTAGAATTCGCTTGATCAATTGAACATGCGCGCTGCCATTCGGGCGGTAAATCCCTACGTTGCCACTTTCTCGGGCTTCCGCGATGACTTTGAAGCTGCCTGCTTGAAGCTCATTGCTCATCATGCGAATCCATTTCGAAGGACTGATTAGAATTCCCTCTTCTTTGGAGCCGACCTCTGAAAGTACTTTGTAGTTCTTGCTGAGCTTCAAAATGAGCTCACATTTTTCATCGTGCGGAATGACCATAGAACCGTCGCTGACTTCGAGGCACTCGATGCCCATCTTGTCGATGTAACGCAAGTAGTTGTCCACTTCATTGCGCACGTAAAACGCTTCAAACAACGTTCCGCCGCAATAGACATCGAAACCCGCATCACGATAGAGCTTGGTTTTTTCAGCTACTTTGGGCGTGATAATGGAAGTGCCAAATCCCAATTTTAGAAAGTCAACAAGGTCGCTCCCTGTTTCGATTAAATCTTCTGCTTGCCGGAGGCTGAGTCCTTTGTCCATGACCATGGTGAGGCCATTTTGGCGCGGGCGCGAGGTGCGTTCCGGTAAATGTGAAATGTCAAACATATCATTAAGGTTTAAAACGCTCGAGGCGTTTTACAAAGCGCGCATCATTGGCAAGCGCTGGAAATAAGTCGATTAAATTTTGTGCTTCGTCAAAG
>CAJQKK010000011.1 GCA_905478895.1 uncultured Flavobacteriales bacterium
AATTGATACATTGTAGCTATGATTGAAGCACTCAAAGAAGCGGTATTGGATAAGGCCGGCATCAAAATGCAAGGGCGTGGAGATTGTGAGATGCTTTCAGACCTCATTCTTGGCCAAACCAACGAATTCATCAGCTATAACACGTTAAGACGCATGTACGGCTTCGCGCCTGAAGTCAAGCCCCGTGTGACAACACTTGATGTATTGGCTCAATTTTGTGGGTATGCAAGCTTTCAGCAATTCTGCCTTCAACACCATCGATTTGAGCGTTGGAACAGGCAGTTAGATTTAGTGCATCGCGTTGAACAATGCAGTCCTAGCCAATGCATTAAATACATCCAAGAAGCCCCTGGCAACCTCGAGCGGGTAGAACTCGCGACTCAAATCGCCTGCGCTTTAATCGATGCCAAAAGATGGAATCATTTTTCTGAATTCTGTCAGGGGATACATTCTTCAATTAAAGGCCAAGATTATATGGCCCAGCTTTATTTCGGGAACCGGATTGGATTGCGATTGGGAAATACCCGTGGTCAGATCTCCAACGCATTGATGCATCCGAGTGTCGTTTCATTGATTTGTACCATCAACATAAATTATTCGAGCGTGAATGGATTTCACGGCAATTGGTGGGAACGCATCAATCGAACACGACAAAACACCGAAATCACCTGCCTCATCAAATGCCTGCTACAAACCAAAAGACTCCTGCTTGGCCTACCCATCAAGAGAGGGGTCGGAGGGCAAATCCTAGCAAATGACTCCAAACACCTGCACCCCATCCTAAGAAGCCGTGTCATTGCGACATTATGGTTGGAGGGCAGACGTGACTTCGAGCAACTCTGGGAAGACGTCCACGGACGACAACCGAGAGGATTGCTGAAATTGAGTAGCGTTCACGAGATGAACATGCTCGCCCTCATGACAGGCGACATCTCATTGGCACAAAACATAATGAAGCGTTCATTTTCAATGAGCAACATTCCATATTACCAATTGCACCATCTGAATGTGTTCTTTCTACTCCAAAGTTTCATAGAAATTGCAAGGGGTAGGGACGACATCGGGACGAAGTTCTTACTACAGTTCGACAAGTCTCAAATACGAATCGGCTACAAGCAAATTCTTCATCTTGTATACTTGCGTCTGAAACTCGAAGTCACTAGAAGCGATAAACGCTTATACCCAAAGGTGCACTCAGACCTTAGTAAACAGATAGTGAAAGTATCGCTGCCATATTTCTCTGAATCTTGGATAAAGACATACTTTAACCAAGAGAAAACGAACTTGTAAGCTCGTCGATATGTTTGCTTTCGCGCTCCTTAGTAAGTAGAGATGTAGGTTACTTTTCCAGAAGATATGGTGATCCATAACCCAGAGTTCGCCTCAAATCTACTTTCGCATTGGTACAACGTTCCCGAGGAAGCACTGCTAGTATTCTTGATGAAATAATATTCGTTCATTAAGAGAGCAGCGAGTTCTTCAGGCATGCCCACGATAATGTCCAAGCGGTTAAAGGCATCGACATATTTCTGACCATACGTCTTGGCAATCGTTGCCAAAAACTCTTTATTCTTCCGCTCCCGTTCCTCTTCTTCTTTTCGGAGTTTTTCTGCCTCCATTTCGTATGCGACATCTCGAACGGCTTGGGCAATGAAAACATTTCCGTCAATAGCAACATAGGTTTTGATTGCACCAGGAGAACACCTAATGGGAGAACCTTTCGTCATTTCAACTGCTGTTCCGTAAACCAAGTTTGTCGCAATCATTTCAAATGTGCCGTATTTAGGCTCATATCCTATAACGAAGAGCGGGCGTGAATCTATGACCGGGTCAACAGTCGTTTGATTGAATTTGTACATGCCACCGCCCGCGGATTCAATTTTTAAACCATCAAATGAAATCTGTTCCTTTCCAAAAATCACAGTTCCTCGAATATTCCCATAGACATATTCTCCATTCTTGATGGTTTGCTTTTGTGGAATGTCCATTGAGATAGCAGGCAGGCTCACACCTGTGCAACGATTCCGCACTAGTTCCGCGCAAGCTTCCCACTTTTCCTCCGGTATCATAAACCATGTTTCCTGTTCCAAGTATATCGGCTTGTATTCATTATATAATTTATTGTATTCCAAATGAAGCGCATTTTCTTCTGAAGCGAAGATTTGTTCTGGGAAACCGAATCCATCCAACCGCACTCCGTTCAAAAAGTACTCCTCAGTTTTCACGCTATCGACCAACTCAATCCCAATGAGCGATGCAGCATCTGCCACGTTTTCTCGCCCAAATTGTGTCAATTCGGAACCTTCTACCATCCTTTTATTCGAGACGAAAAAAGAAAAAGTTGTTGTCGGTGTTGTAAATGCTTCACTTGGGTAGCCCGGTGAATAATCCATTTGATATTCCGCAGCAAAGCAGTAGAGGTAATCATCAAATAAATGCCCTCGGAAGTCTCCTAAATTATCGAGCTTATCCGACACCTCTTTCTTTGCCTGCTCGAGTTTCTTTATTTCTTCTTTCATTTTATTCTCAGCACGTACCTCTGGTGTAAGATCCGAGTCAGCGTAAAATGCAATCAGATTCGTCTCCTTGGAGAAGAACAACCTACCGGAAAGAATATTCTCCGAATCTATCGAGTCTCGATATTCAATCCTAGCCACTCTCCTTTGCCAAAAATCTCGGTTCAATTCTCCGGTATAATATCGTTCCACCCCGTTTTTCCAAAGTCCAGACCAATAAAGGCGTCCATTTTGGAGATTTTCAACAATACCCGGGACATCAGTGATTTCAGTTTCATCTGCCGGATCAACGAAATCAATTGACCACTGGACGTAATGAAAAGAAGCCCATGCTATTTCTGGACAATTGTCTATGCTCTCCAACTGCCATGACTCAACTTGAATTCCCAAACCCTGCCCTAACCAATCGTATTTATTCCAAAATGTCGCAGACTCAGGAAAAGCTTCGTCCCATGCCGCGGCTGTAGCCTCAAACGTCGTTGAAATCACAACTTGTTGTGCCTTGATATCCGTAAATACAAACAAGCAAATGGACAGGAGCAAACTAAATATTGGGCGCTTCATGTTAAAGGTTTTGGGCAAAACTCAACAC
>CAJQKK010000012.1 GCA_905478895.1 uncultured Flavobacteriales bacterium
ATGCCGACGAAGAAGTCGACCACTGTTGAGAAGGCAATGAGCCCCAAGAACCTCCAATCCCACCAGCCATAGAACACGTAGCTCGCGATGACGAGCAGCATGTTCTGCGCCTTGAGATTGCGCTGCACGACGAACCAATACAGTGCGAACACGATCGGCAGGAAAAGCAGGAATTCAGGGGAGTTGAAGAGCATGGGTTAGCGACTCGGTTTGCTGGTTTGCAGGGTCAATTTTGATTGCAAATTTCTAGAGGGAGTTGTTGACTGAAATTTCTAGCGGCTTCAGCATGAAGGTGATTTCCATCGACAAAACTGAACTCATCCATCGCGTCGGAAAAATCGTAATATTCTACATTTTTCATTGTGGCGCTGTAGGACTGAAAGTACTCAGAAAAGTTTGGTGACAAGCTGTCTTCGAGTGCTCGGAATCCTTCGCATATTGGCATGCGCACCAATGCAATGGAGCAACTTGGGTACTTGGTTGTAAGCTGATCAATCATCCACTTAAGGGCCATCGTTTCATCGGATAGAACAACCTCTTTCCTCTTCATTTTTTTATTCCTGTAGGAGGCGATTTTTCCGCTGAAGTCTGCATCCTCGGTTGGATGCGGATTTGGCAACCATCCTTGGCGTTCATTTGAATTGCTTTTGCTCCGTTGCAGAATCTGTTTGAGTGCACCGTAAAACGCTCCAATCAAATCAGGTTTTTCATTTCCTCCAATTACTTGAAGGGGCGTTGTGCCAAAAAAAATCCATTCGAATGAATACTTGTCTGAAACATTTGATACGGAATTGAAAATGGAATTTTCCGCTGACCCAATCGTCCGATCAAACGCCCAAGGATCTACGGCACATATGAAAGTTGGACTGTCTGATTGGATAGATTTTTCGGCTTTTTGAACGCATACTTCGGCGTATGTCATTCGCCAAGGGCTGTCTTGTTGGTTAAAGCTGAAATTAAAAGTTCTATTTAAATCGGGACACGAGGCTGCCAATTCTGAGGGGGCAATTCCCTGTGCAGAGCGACTCGTTCCAAAAATGAGATTGTCGCATTCTATTGGCTGAACTCGATGAAGCCCTCGTGCGTTCCGTACTGGTTGGAAAAGCAAAAGAGAAAACCACGGAATGAAACAAAATGACGCTCCACAAGCTAAGATCATGGTAGCTCTAATCATTGCTTTTAGTTCCCGTGACATCAGAATTGGAAGTAAATAAATTGTTGATTCTCTTGCGTGAAATGACACATCAGGATCACCGCGATTGCCAAAGAATAACATAAGGCTCTGAAAATCTGCGGGATCCTTCTGAAGATCTTGGTATGTAACAAGTATTCGACAATCAAAAATGCGGAAACCAAAACAACGCCTTTCCTCCTGACGGCTTCCCCAGATTGAGTCATGTGCTCTAAATACCCCACCGCCTCCCCAACACTCTCCGCCCTAAAAAACACCCACGCGACGCACACCATGGTGAAGGTCCACGCCATACCGAGCAGTTCACGACCGGAGGGGAGCCAGCGCCCTTCGCCGATGGCGTCGGAGGTGTAACGGCGGTTGGTGCCGCGGAGGAGGAGCGGGAGGAAGAGCGCGGCGTGGATGCCGCCCCAAGCGATGAACGTCCAGTTGGCGCCGTGCCAAAAACCACTCACCAGGAAGATCACAAACACGTTGCGGACCGACTTCCACTTGCCCACGCGCGAACCGCCCAACGGGATGTAGAGGTAGTCGCGGAACCAGGTGGAGAGGGAGATGTGCCAACGCCGCCAAAACTCCGCGATGTCGCGCGAGAAGTACGGCGTCTTGAAGTTGGTCATGAGCTGGATGCCAAAGAGTTTGGCGGTGCCGATGGCGATGTCGCTGTAGCCCGAGAAATCCCCGTAGATCTGAAAGGCAAAATAGACAGCGCCGAGCATAAGCGTGGGCCCGGAGTATTCGGTGTAGTTGGCAAAGATGTCGTTGGCGTAGATGGCACAGGTGTCGGCCACCACCACCTTCTTGAACATCCCCCACAAGATCAGCCGCAGGCCGGCGACGCCCTCCTCGTATTTGAAGACGCGTTTGTTTTCAATCTGGGGCAAGAGCCGCGAAGCCCGCTCAATCGGCCCAGCGACGAGCTGCGGAAAGAAGCTCACAAACGCTGCAAAATTGATGAAGCTGCGCGTCGGCTTCAGGTTCCCGCGGTAAATATCAATGGAATAGGAGAGCGTCTGAAACGTATAGAAGCTGATGCCCACCGGCAAGATCACCTTGAGCGACGATACGTGCATCGTCACGCCCGCCGAAGCCCATGCATCGACCCAACTGTCGATGAAGAAGTTGGCGTATTTGAAGTAGGCGAGCAGGCCGAGGTTGACCAGAAGCGAAACCGCCATCCAGCGCTTTTTGATGCGCTTTTCGGAAGCCTCAGCGACGCGGATGCCGACGAAGAAGTCGACCACTGTTGAGAAGGCAATGAGCCCCAAGAACCTCCAATCCCACCAGCCATAGAACACGTAGCTCGCGATGACGAGCAGCATGTTCTGCGCCTTGAGATTGCGCTGCA
>CAJQKK010000013.1 GCA_905478895.1 uncultured Flavobacteriales bacterium
GCCGAACACTTCAAAGTTCTTGGCTTCGTCCCAATTGTCGTTCCAGAGTTTGTGCGCAGCATTGAATCGCGCACGGCGGGTGATGGATACCTGTTTCATTGCAATGAAAAGCAAAGATAGGCACAGTGCTTCCTTAGATTTGCATCATGATTGTCATTACAGGTTCCGCAGGATTCATTGGAAGCGCATTGGCCGCTCGGCTCAATGAGGCTCGATTTTTTGACCTTGTTTTGGTGGACGACTTCCAGCGGCCTGAAAAAGACGCAAACCATGCTGGCTTAATTTTCAGCGAAAAAGTCGAGCGCAGTGAATTCAATGCTTGGTTGGACGCCAATGAATCTCAAGTGCAATTCGTTTTCCATTTGGGAGCCCGCACGGATACCACCGAACAAGATCGCGGCATCTTTGATGCACTCAATCTGCGCTACAGCCAAGACGTCTGGCAACGATGTGTTCGTTACGGGTTGCCCCTGGTGTACGCCTCGTCCGCAGCCACCTATGGTGGCGGGGAATTTGGATACCAAGATTCGCACGAAATCGTTGAAAAACTTAAGCCGCTCAATCCTTATGGCGAATCCAAAAATGACTTTGATCGCTGGGCCTTGGCGCAATGCGACCGCGGAAATGCCCCCTACTTTTGGGCCGGGCTCAAATTCTTCAATGTATTTGGCCCGAATGAATACCACAAGGGACGCATGGCAAGTGTCGTCTTTCACACCTTCAACCAAGTGAATGCGACAGGTGGCATGAAGCTCTTCCGATCCCACCGGCCGGATTACACCGATGGTGGGCAAACCCGGGACTTCGTTTACGTGAAAGATTTGGCCGAAGTGTGCTTATTTCTCATGCACCATCGAAAAACCGAGTCAAACGGCCTCTACAACCTCGGCTCAGGAAAAGCACGAACATTTTTGGATTTGGCACATGCCACGTTTGATGCCATGGGCAAGCCACGCAACGTTTCTTTCATCGATACACCCGAGGACATTCGCGACACCTACCAGTACTTTACTGAGGCGGATATGTCAAAGTTGAAGAGCATTGGCTACGACCGCCCCTTTGCTTCATTGGAGGCGGCCATTGAAGATTACGTTCACCATTATTTGAACTCGGGACAGCGCTGGACGGCACCCAAACCTTGAACCGCTCAACCGGCTATGTCCGCCTGGATGGATTCCAGCTCGGATCGAACAGACTTTAAGCGGTTCAAAAGCATTTCGCGATTGAATTCCATTGGAGCCTCTGCGGCATTGCTCTCCGCAGCGATCGCCATTTGACCGGCAACCTCACTGCGCTTGCGCATTGCCTTTCGCGCGCCTGAGATGGTGTAGCCTTGATCCTTTACGAGCCAGTTGATCTGGCCGATGATTTCGATGTCACTTTGGTTGTAGAACCGCTTGCCCCGGGCATTTGTCTTGGGCTTCAAAGCAGTAAACTCTTTTTCCCAATACCGCAACTGGGAGGCATTCAAGCCCATTTTTTCGGCCACTTCTGTGATCGAGAAATACTGTTTCTGAATGGGCTTGTTCAGTGGCATGATGCGAGGTTGTGCTTCTTACGTGGCTTCAAGTTAAAAGAAAATCGGTGAAACCAAAACCGCAAGTTGTTATCAATCAAAAGATTGATTCGAATCTTCCGCCTTTTTCAGCATTTCCTCGTATTGCTCGGGCGTCAAGTCATTGAAATAATACTGCGCCGGATTCACCTTCCGTCCTTCCTTGCGGACTTCATAGTGCAGGTGCGGTGCAACAGAGGTACCGGTAGACCCCACCAAACCTATGACTTCACCTCGCTTGATCTTCTGCCCTCGCTTGACCAACACCTTGCTCATGTGCGCATACAGCGTTTCGTAGCCGAATCCGTGCCGGATGATCACATGGCGGCCAAAGCCGTTGTAGGTGCGCTTGGCCAGAATCACCTCACCGTCTCCCGTTGCAAAAATTTCGGTACCCGTCGGAGCGGAAAAGTCCATGCCGTAGTGCATTTTTCGGACCTTGTAGATGGGGTGTATGCGATAGCCATAGCCGCTCGCCATGCGCTTCAAGTCTTCGTTCCGAACGGGTTGAATGGCGGGGATGGATTTGAGCAATTCCGTTTGATTTTTGGCCAAATCAAACACCTCATCAAATGAACGGCCTTGGGCGACAATTTTCCGCTGCAACTCCGCGAGCCGGGACTCGGCAGCGATGACCGCTTCCGAATGTGAATAACCGCGCAGCGCACGTCCACGATCGAATCCCCCTACTCCAGGATTTCGCAAGTGCTCTGGAAATTTCTCAACGCCAAAAATTGAACGGTAAATGGCATCGTCCCGGTCGGAGATGTCCTCCAGAACCACTTGCAGATCATCGAATTCTCCCTGCATGCGATCCAGTTGCCCTTCCATGAATGCCAATTCACGCCGTTGCGCTCGGTCCGATGGGCTTTCAAAATAGGTATCAAACACATAAATACTTCCCAAGCAGATGGCCAAAAAAATGGCCACTTTTCGAACGACGAACAAAACATAGTCACGCAGTGCAAATGGAATTTCTTCCATGCGCAGCGTCTGCTCATTGTATCGAATTTTATGAAAGCGCTTTGCCATCGATAAGCAAAGGTGCAACTTATATTCGTAGCCCAAAGCGGTTCTAAAGCCTGTTTTGCAGATTTTTGCAGTGAACAAGTCCGAAA
>CAJQKK010000014.1 GCA_905478895.1 uncultured Flavobacteriales bacterium
GTAAATCCTCGCACACGGGTCAGCCCGTGCAATTCGCCTGACTGTTCGTAGCGGTAGACCGTTCCGAATTCAGCAAATCGCACCGGCAAATCTCGGTAACTGCGCGGCCGCGCTTTGAAAATTTCGCAGTGATGCGGACAATTCATCGGCTTCAGCAAGTACTCCTCTCCTTCCGCAGGTGTATTGATAGGCTGAAAACTATCCTCCCCGTATTTCGCGTAATGACCAGAAGTGATGTAAAGCTCCTTATTTCCGATGTGTGGCGTGATCACGGGCTCATACCCCGCCTTGCGTTGCGCTTCTTTCAGGAACGACTCCAAGCGCATGCGCAAATCAGCTCCTTTGGGCAACCACAACGGCAAGCCTTGACCCACTTTTTCAGAGAAATGAAACAGGTCCATCTCCTTGCCCAACTTCCGGTGGTCCCGTGCTTTGGCTTGCTCTAACAATTCCAAGTAAGCATTCAACTCTTGCTTCTTCGGAAACGTGATGCCGTATACACGGGTCAATTGTTTGTTCTTTTCATCGCCTTTCCAGTAGGCACCGGCAATGCTCATAACCTTCGCTGCCTTCACAAAGCCCGTGTGCGGCATGTGAGGTCCTCTGCACAAATCCGTAAAGTTTCCTTGCTTGTAAAAGGTGATTGTACCATCCTCTAATCCCTCCAGCAAATCAAGCTTATAGGCATCCTCTTTTTCCGTGAAGTAAGCGATTGCATCGGCTTTGCTCATTTCTGATCGAACAAAAGGATTCTTCTGCTTTGCTAACTCCATCATCTTCGATTCGATCGCACCAAAATCGTTGTCCGTGATGGTTTGATCTCCAAAGTCTACATCGTAGTAAAAGCCATTTTCGATCGGTGGCCCCACCCAGAATTTAACCCCGGGATACAGCGCCTCGAGTGCCTCTGCCAACAAATGAGCCGAACTGTGCCACATCGTGCTTTTTCCGGCTTCGTCCTTCCACGTGAGCAGTTTCAATGTGGCATCTGTTCTGATGGGGCGCTGGGGATCCCATACTTCGCCATTCACTTCTGCCGCAAGCACATTGCGGGCCAAACCTTCGCTGATGCTCATGGCCACATCCAGGGCCGTCGTTCCGGAATCCACTTGACGCTCTGAGCCGTCGGGCAGGGTGATGTTGATCATGCTATCGTCTCTTTTCTAATCGCCGCAAAGATAAGGCCTGACGGCACGGGATTCATGAAAAACATCCGAGCAATACGGATTGATTCATCCTCGGTGCCGAACGCGACTCCATGGCTTCACATGCCAATGTACCTGCGCTTCTGCCACCACGTTGCCGTCGGCATCAAGAAGCCTCGACGGGAGCACAAAGCGGCTTACACCATCTTTCGACCCTTCGATTTCCGCATTCACTTTTGATTCCAGATCATGCGGGATATCTGCCACGGCAATGCAGTTTCCCGCTCCGGGACGTCGAACATAATCAACTTCCAAACGGTTCATGATCAACCGGTAATCCGCCATATCAAATCGAATTAACACCGCCATCCCAGAGCAGAACTCACAAGCGGTTGCCATAGCGCATGCATGAATCCCTTTGAGGTGATTTCGATTGGATCGGCGACTCGGAAGCACAACGCGTACTTGATTTTCTTGCAATCCTACAATCTTAATCCCGTGTGGTGCATTGAATGGCAATACCCGCTTGAACACGAGATTCAGCCACGTAAAATTTCCAGATTTCGCCTTTCTTACTGCCCAATAGAAAAAATCCTTCATGCTTCTGTTCGAGCCTCGCCAATGGATTCCCGGTTTAAAATTTCGGCAATCCGTGGTTTAAAATAGTGCTCTCCTTTCATGACTTTACCGTCTTCGCGGTAAATAGGTTTTCCATCCGCACCCAGTTTCGACATATTGGACGCCTGAATTTCCATGAAGACATCTTCAATCAAATGCCCCATTCCATGGCTCAAAATGGTTCCGCAGAGGATGTAAAGCTGATCGCCCAGAGCATCGGCAATCTCCACCGCATCTCCTGCGATCGCCGCTTCCAAGTATTCTTCGGTCTCCTCTGCCATGAGGCGATGCCGCAACTCCACAGTGTCCCTGGGCAGTGTCGCTTCCAACTTTGAAGCATTTCGAATTCCGAAGCGATCGTGAAATTCACGGACACAATCGATGATTGATTGAAAGGATGCACCGTTGAGCGGTTCGTGTTTATTTGTGTTCATAGGGCTTTAACATGATTTCATAAACTCAGCAATTGCTCACTGATAGTCGAAAGGTATATTCGCAAGTGTTGGAAGCCAAATGAGCACAGAACAATTGTAATATGGAAGAACAAACTCCTCCGACTGCCGCGGCAGAACACCCGGTACCTGCGCCGGAAAACACTGGGATGACCGATGCATTAAAACCAGCGAGCACAGGGGCTCCAGACATCCGAGCCCTGAATGATCGCATTCAAAAATCCAGCCAATTCGTGGACTTACTCCGGATGGAATTATCCAAGGTGATCGTCGGGCAAAGCGGGATGGTGGACCGCCTACTCATTGGACTCTTGGGCAATGGACACGTTTTGCTGGAAGGGGTTCCCGGCTTAGCCAAAACACTCGCGATCAAAAGTCTATCTGAATCCGTGGATGCCCAATTCAGCCGAATTCAATTCACACCGGATTTGCTCCCTGCTGACCTGATTGGCACCATGATTTACAATCAAAAAGAGGAACAATTTTCCGTAAAGAAGGGACCGATATTCGCCAACTTCGTTCTCGCCGATGAAATTAATCGTGCGCCAGCCAAGGTGCAGAGCGCATTGCTGGAGGCAATGCAAGAACGGCAGGTAACCATTGGCCCAGAATCATTCAAATTGCCCGAACCTTTCTTGGTATTGGCCACCCAAAACCCAGTAGAACAAGAAGGCACATACCCCCTGCCTGAAGCCCAAGTGGACCGCTTTCTATTGAAGGTTGTCATTGGATACCCCACCAAAGAAGAAGAGCAACAAATCATCCGAGCCAACCTATCGGCGGAAGGCATGCAGTCTCCCCAAAAGGTGGTGTCGACCGACCAAATCGTTGCGGCGCGTAAGCTGATCCGGGAAATTTACCTCGATGAGAAAATCGAACGGTACATTGTGGATTTGGTGCATGCCACTCGGAACCCGGGTGATTATGGCCTCGGCCACCTGACACAGCTCATCAATTTCGGCGCTTCGCCCCGAGCAAGTATCGGACTCGGCATCGCTTCCAAAGCACATGCGTTTTTGAATCAACGCGGCTACGTAACACCAGAGGATGTAAGAACCATTGCGTTGGATGTGCTGCGGCACCGTGTCGGGCTCACCTTTGAGGCAGAAGCTGAGAACATTAGCGCAGAGCAGCTGATCACTGAGATCATGGACCACGTCCAAGTTCCCTAATTTCATCAGGCGATAGGAATTTCAATGACCATGGACACGAAGGAACTCATCCAACGGGTACGCCGGGTCGAACTCAAGACCCGCGGACTCAGTGACCGCATTTTTTCGGGCGAATACCACAGCGCGTTCAAAGGACGTGGCATGGCCTTCAGCGAGAACCGGGAATACCAGCATGGCGACGAGATCCGAACCATTGACTGGAATGTCACTGCACGCATGGGCCATCCGTATGTGAAGGTTTTTGAAGAAGAGCGTGAGCTCACTGTCTTTATGCTCATCGACATCAGCGCATCGAATGCCACGGGGTCACAGCAACGCAGCAAACATGAACTCATCACCGAATTAAGTGCTGTGCTGGCGTTCAGTGCGATGGGAAATAATGACAAAGTCGGTGCCGTCCTATTCAGCGATCGCATTGAGCGTTTTATTCCGCCCAAAAAAGGTCGATCGCATATCCTGCGCATCATCCGAGAAACCATTGAAATCGAACCCATCGGCAGCAAAACTGACATTTCATTCGCCCTGGAACACTTCCTATCCGCAATGAAAAAAAGAACCATCGCCTTTTTGATTTCGGACTTCCGGGACCGTGGATTTGAAAAGACATTGAAGCAAGCCGGTCGCAGACACGATCTCGTTGCGTTGCGCGTGACAGACCCGCTCGACCGAACGGTCCCTGCTGTGGGATGGATACCGATACAAGATCCCGAAACTGGATTGCACCGCTGGTTCAATAGTGGCAACGGGCAATCCCGAAAGAAACACGACGCCGCCGAGCGTGAACGCGAAGCCGAGTTGAAGGAAATGTTTGCGCGTTCAGGTGTTGACCAAGCCGTCCTTTGCACCCACCGACCTTATGTCCAACCGCTCATGCAACTTTTTGACCGCCGTGGTTGATTTCATTCGCAACCGAACCGAAGCAATGGCCTTGCTTCCCATCCTCTTTTGGATGCTTTGGTCCGGAGTAGACGGAGCAAATGCCCAAGTCATTTCGATGGCCTTGGACACGAATACGATTGCATTGGGTGACCAAACAACGCTCACAATCGCTGCCTCCCGCAACCCCATGGATGGCGCGGGAACCTTCATTTGGCCCGCTTGGAAAGACACCCTCAGCGGTGGGCTCGAAATCATCGAAACTCAAGACCTGGATACGGTTGCAATGGAATTGCCCAACGGAGAGGCCGGCATCCAGGTGATTCAAAAACTCGTGGTAACCCACTGGGATAGCGGATTTCATGCCATTGCACCGATTGAGGTAACGTGGAACGAGAAAACGCTGAAAAGCAATCCCCTCAGCATTCAAGTGCTGATGCCGCAGCCCGGAAAATCGGGTGAGATCGCGGGCCATGCGCCGCTTCGCCTGACTTCCTGGAGCTGGCAAGAACGCATGCAGCAGTGGCTTCCGTGGTTCTTACTCCTTCTCGGCATGTTTGGAATCGGCTTGTGGGTCCACCGAAAATGGAAGCAACGTGAACCATTCGCTCCAAAGGAAATGCCTTCTCCGCGCATCCCCTTAGAACCCGCTCACGTCATTGCACTTCGCACGTTGGAGGGAATTCAACGCGATGCGGTTTGGCAAAAAGGCCAAGTAAAAGCGCACCATGCAGGAGCGAGTGAGGCGTTGCGGCTCTACCTGGAACACCGATTTGACTTTCCTGCCCTTGAACGATCCACCGCAGAGATCAAGCGTGGCATCAATCAATTGCCCCTGCGCACCCATGAAATAGAAATGTTGCTTGAAGTGCTTACGCTTGCTGACCTCGTGAAATTCGCAAAACTCACGCCTGAAACTGCCGATCACCAGCGAATCGTGAGCCGATCCATTCGATTTGTCGAAAATACGATTCCCTCCAAGGAAGCCAACGAAACCGAAGCACCATGAAAAACTGGTTCCTTCCACTCTTTCCGCACCTGATCGGCATCGGACTATTTGCACTAGCCTTGCGTTACAGCAATCAGCATTTTGAATGGGAATCGCCCCAACTGCTGTGGTTGGCCCTGACCATGTTGGTGCATGCATTTTTGCGGGCGCGAAAACAACACCCGAATGGATTTAACGGAGTCAAATGGAGCTGGGGCGGCGATCCCAACCAGATCAATTGGAAGAACCGATTGCATCAATTGCTGCCTGAAGTTCCTTACGCGATCAAAACGCTGGCCATTGGCATGCTCTGCATTGCTGCTGCTCGTCCTCAATCTTCCTCCTCCGTGGAGGACTTCACGCGAGAAGGCCTCGATATTGTCCTCAGCCTTGACCTCTCGGCTTCGATGCTGAGCAAGGATTTTTCTCCCAACCGATTGGAAGCCTCCAAAGAAGTGGCCATTCAATTTGTGAACGAACGACCCAACGACCGCATCGGGGTCGTGGCCTATGAAGGAGAGGCATTCACTCAAATCCCTTTGACGACGGATCAACGCGTCGTGATGAACGGCATCTCAGAACTGGAAACAGGACTGCTCGAAGGGGGCACAGCCATTGGAATGGGACTAGCCACCGCGGTCAACCGATTAAAAGACTCGGAAGCAGAAAGTAAAATCATCATCCTATTGACTGATGGTGTGAACAATGCAGGTCAAATCAATCCAATTGACGCGGCTCAATTGGCCAAGTTGAATAAAATCCGGGTCTACACCATTGGCGTTGGAACCATTGGAAAAGCGCGCAGTCCCGTTCGGAAAGTGGGCAACCGATTCCAGTACGATTGGATTGAAGTTAAAATTGATGAAGACATCCTTAAGAAAGTAGCCAAATCGACTGGAGGACGGTACTTCCGTGCTACGAGTGAAGACAAACTCGCCAGTATTTATAGTGAAATTGACACCTTGGAAAAAACCCGGTTCAATGTGCTCCGCTACAATCAAAAGACGGAAGAATTCTTACCCTTTGCCCTGGCTGCAGCCTTCTCCTTGTTGCTTGAATTCATCCTCAAACATTTGATCATCCGCACGCCGCTATGAGTACGATCAAATCTCCTTCATCCGATTCACAGAATCCGAGGAACACGCAAGGGTTTCGAGTATTCAGCACAGCGGTCTCACTCGCATTGGCTGAAGTCATCTTCTGGATTGCCATTTTATCCGGTTGGTACAGCCTGCGGCAAGTGGCTCCGAATGTACAAATTGAACATTCGAATTGGTGGCCAATTTTGCTTCTCGTGCCCGTCGTCGTTGTCATTTTTATTTGGAGCCTGAACCGCAAGCAGCGTCTGGCACGCATGCTCGCCGATGAGCAACTTTGGCCAACAATTCTGCCCCATTGGCGGCCACAGCTGCACGGATGGAAGTTTTTCGTCTGGCGCCTTGCATTTGCTGCCGTGCTCATTGGGATCTTGGACATAAAAGTTGGCGCGAGATTAAAAGAAGTGAAAAGCGAAGGCGTCGATGTCATGGTTGCTTTAGACGTTTCCAAGAGCATGGAAGCGGAAGATCTCGGAGCTAGTCGCCTTGCAGTGGCCAAAAGGAGCATTGAACGTTTGATTGACCAACTGGATGGAGACCGAATAGGCTTGGTTATTTTTGGTGGTGATGCTTTTGTGCAATGCCCTATCACAACCGATTATGGCGCTGCTAAGTTGTTTCTTCAGGGCGTCAACACAGGTGCAATCCCGGTACAAGGAACCGCGGTAGGCAGGGCCATAGAAGTCTGTTCATCCGGATTTTCGGAGTTGTCTCCTGCCTCCAAAATGATTGTTCTTTTTACGGATGGGGAAAGCCATGAGGACGACGCCGTTAAGGCAGCGTCAACTGCAGCAGAAGCTGGAATTGAAGTACACACCATTGGCATGGGAAGTGCATCGGGCGCACCCATTCCACTCTACGACCGCTACGGCCGTGCGTCGGGATTCAAAAATGATGCCGACGGCAATCCAATCGTTACGACCCTCGACGAGGCAACTCTCATCGAGACCGCTCGCGCCGGAAATGGCAGTTACATTCAAGCTGCTGGTGGATTGGTCAACATTTCCCCTATTCTGCAAGCCATGAATGGCATGGAACAGGCAGAAGTCGCTACCATGTCCTATACCGATTATACGCATCACTTTCATTGGTTCTTCATTTTTGCCGTCGCAATGCTCCTCCTCGAGGGCCTGATGAGTTCTGACTTGTTGCACCGACGCCATACTCCCACTCCATGACAAGAATGAAAAATATCCAAGTCGGATTGGCCTTGTGCACCTGGTTGTTCTGTCACACCGTGATGGTTGGACAGAATGATGATTCGTTCGCAAAAGCCTCGATCATTGAGGGGATTCAACAATTTCAAAATGGCGAGAAAGGCGCAGACAGCCTCTTTGCCTTGGGCGAAGTGCATTCTGAACTCGCTCCAATCGCTGCGTACAACCGGGGTCGGTCGATGCTGGAAAATCAAGAAGGATTGACGGAAGCCCGCCAAGCCTTCCAGCGCGCGATTTCCAAAACAGAGGATGAATCACTTGTTGCTGATGCTTGGTACAACACGGCCAATAGCCTCATGCTCGAACAGGATTTGGATGGTGCGATTGAAGGCTACAAGTCCGCTTTGCGCGTGAGTCCCGGGCATGATGCAGCCCGATTCAACTTGGCTCAAGCAATTCGCATGAAGCAGGAGCAACAAGAGGACCAACAGGACGAGCAAAACCAGCAAGACCAACAAGACGAGCAAGACCAACAAGACCAGCAAGACGAGCAAGACCAACAAGACGAGCAAGACCAGCAAGACGAGCAAGACCAACAGGACCAGCAAGACGAGCAAGACGAGCAAAACCAACAGGACCAGCAAAACGAGCAAGACCAGCAGGAGCAGCAAGACGAGCAAAACGAGCAAGACCAACAGGACCAACAGGACCAACAGGACCAACAGGACCAGCAGGACCAGCCTCAGCAGGTGGAAGGACAGATATCCAAGGAAGACATGGAGAAAATATTAGAGAGTCTGGAAAGGTCTGAAGAAGAAATCCAGGCCAAATTGCGAAAGGCAAAAGGCAAAGGACAAAAAGTGAAAATTGAAAAAGACTGGTAAGCATGCGCAACCTGTTAACCATACGCCCCTTCGCTTTGAGCATTGCATTCATGCTTTGCGCCATTGTCTTGGCTCAAGGTCAGGAATCGTTCAGTGTGACCATCAATAAAAACCCGGTGCGCAATGGAGAGACCGTGCAGCTCAGTCTCTCCATGAAGAACATTCGACTGAATGCGTCTGCCCCTCAAATCAATGGGCTAAAGCTATTGGGTGGACCCAGTACATCGCAGAATAACTCGTGGGTTAACGGCGTCAGCAGTTCAGAAATCAAATACACGTATACCTACCAGGTACAATCCAACAAAGACATCAATGTTCCCAGCTACACCGTCGATGGGAGCACCCAAAAGCTTAGGAGCAATGCCTTTAAAATCAAAGTATTGCCGCGTTCGACCAAGCAAAAAAAACAAACAGGCTTAGGGGAATTAGCGTGCGTTATTGACCTCTCGAAGCGAAACGTTTTTGTGGGTGAGCCCCTTGTGGCTTCTTTCAAGATTTACAACCGAGCCAACAACCTCGACGTTCGGGAATACAATGTGCCTGAAATGACGGGGTTTTGGAGCGAACAAATTGACATGCCGGATCCTCGCTGGGAATCAGAAGTCATCGAAGGCCGTCGCTACAACGTCGCCACGGTCAAAAAGGTGGTCTTATTTCCGCAGCAAACAGGGGAACTCACCATCGAAGGCTTCAATCTCGTCGGCTACAAAAGAACCTCCTTCTTCGATGGGAAAAATGTCACGGCTGAGGCCGACCCGATTCGGATTCAAGTCAAGCCACTTCCCGAACCGATCCCCTCCAATATGATTGGAGCTTTCAGTCGGTTTGGATGCAAAGTCAAACAAAATGCCTCGACGTGCAAGACCAATGAAGCACTCACGGTCGAATACATATTCAACGGAGATGGCCACCTCAAATTCATCCAAGAACCGAAATTGCAATGGCCGGGAGAATTTGAAGTCTACGATCCGGAAATCATCGATCGCATCAAAACAACCGCAAAGGGAGAATCGGGTTCGCGCACCTTTCGATATGTCGTCATCCCACGTGCACCGGGTGAGTACAGCCTCCCCGCGGCAGAAGGCCAATGGTTTAATCTCCGCACGAAGGCATACTCCTCCTTGCCATCCTCGTCAAACACAATCAGCGTTGAACGTGGCGACGCAAGCGCTGGTTCGGGACTTAGCTACAATTCCAAAACCGATATTCAAGTTTTGAATCAGGACATTCGCTTCATTGTCACTGCATGGAATGGATGTGGATTGGACCGAGATCGTTGGCAGTCCTCCCTCCCCTTATCGACCGGATGGCTCGCGCTTGGCCCCTGTCTACTTGGGCTTGTTTTCATGACGAAACGTCGCCGCGAAGAGGACCGTAAGAATCCAAAGAAATCTCGGCAACGCAAGGCTAAAGCTACGGTGCGCAATGAACTACGAGCAGCCAAAAAACACTTGAACAATCCGACCTTGTTCTTTCCTGCCCTCGGCCAAGGCCTTGAGGACTATTTGCTCGCAAAATTGACCTGGAATTCCAGCCAGTTCCAGCGTGACGCTATCCTGGAAGCCTTGCAATTGAATGCTCCCGACACGGTTGAAAGTTGGCAGATTCTATTGGATCAACTCGACATGGCGAGGTACGCTCCTGGCACCATTCCAGCTCCTGATGAAATGCTGACGACATCTGAAAAACTGGTTGAACAAACGGAGAAATCATGGATCAAACGATGATGAACAAGGAACACATGCCGCACCGATTGCTCACTTTGATTGGGATTTTCGTATTGGCCATCTCGGCATCTATTGGTCAAACCGAAGCCATTTATCACGCCCAATTCGATTCCGCGAATGCCGCCTATGCACGAGGAGAGTTCAACGTGGCGCAATCGGAATACGAATCGCTTTTGGCGGACCGCGTTCACTTTGCGTCTGAATTCAACTTGGGCAATGCCTTTTTCAAGCAGCAAAAATACGGGCAAGCCATACTCCACTACGAACGGGCTCGGCAATTGACGCCCAATAACGAAGACTTGGAAACCAATTTGACTTTGGCGAATTCTCAAATCAGCGACCGCATTGAAGCCCTTCCGACAGCCGGTATTTCCAATCTATGGCAAGGCGTCATTGCACCGGGTCGGCATCTATTATGGCACCGCCTCATGGTGCTATTTTGGACCCTTGGGTTCGGTGCACTCGCCGCACGATTGCTGTCTCAAAATTTTGGAAACCGCAGAATCCTGGGAACCCTTGGCACCAGCCTCTTGGCAGTTGGCATCGCTTTCATGTCATTATCTTGGGCTGCGCTGAACCGAATAAGCAACGACAAGTCAGCCATTGTTTTGGCTAACGAATCCCCTGTTCGCAGCCAACCCGGCGATGCCGGAATGACCCTATTCATGATCCATGAAGGGACCAAAGTAGCCGTCATTCAGCAAGATTCTCGCTTTACAAAGATCAAACTTCCCAATGGCA
>CAJQKK010000015.1 GCA_905478895.1 uncultured Flavobacteriales bacterium
GTACGACGAGTCCAAGGCGATTCGGCTTTTAAAGTCTTGGGTGGACCTCCAGCCCGACGCTATTGAGCAAAAAGCGGGCATCATGCTCGATCACTTCTCGGATAAAGTGGTGTCAATGCTCGAGGGTCAGGCAAGGGCCATGGTAGTCACGAAGAGCCGTCTGGCAGCTGTGCGCTATAAGCGTGCTTTCGACAAGCTGTTGGCTCAGCGCAATGCCGGTTACGGAGCCTTGGTCGCCTTTTCAGGAAAGGTTTTCGATCCCGACTTACAGGAGGAGTTCACGCCAGAAGGCATGAACCAATCCGCTCAAATCATTGGCAGCAAGCGGGAAATTCCTGAGGCGCTGAAGTTCCCGCAGTTCAGGATTTTAATCGTGGCCGACATGTACCAGACGGGTTTTGACGAGCCGTTGCTCAATGTCATGTATGTTGACAAAAAACTCGGTGGAGTGAGCACGGTGCAAACACTCAGTCGCCTCAATCGCACTAAGAAGGGCAAGACCCAACCGATGGTTTTGGACTTTGTGAATGACCCCGAGGAAATACGCTCGGATTTTGTAAAGTACTATGGGGCAAATCGAGTCAACGCAGCGGACCGGACCAATCCGGATGTGCTGTATGATTTGATGGATGAATTGGATGGGTTCTACATCTTCTCCGAAGAAGATTGCAATGTAGCTGCTGAGATTCTGCTGAAAAACGAGGAGACCGAGCGGCTATACGCTTTATTGGACCGCTTGGTCATTCGATACAATGAATTGGAAGATGAAGAACGGCAAGCCTTCAAGTCGTGTGCTCGTGATTTCGTTCGACTGTACCGATTCATCGCACAAATCGTAACCTGGCAAGCGCCGATTCTGGAGAAGTATTATTTGCTGCTTGGGGCCCTTCTAAAGAAACTGCCATACGAGCCTTCAGACTTGCCATACCAGGTCGTTCAAGATGTGGAGCTGACGCGATATGTCATCAGCAAGCGAATGGAGGGAAGCTTGGATTTGGAACTCGAGGACGAGTTGTCTGCCCTCAAGGGACGTCAATTGAAATCGGCGACGCATGTAGAGGACGAGGATGAAATGACAAGGCTAGAGGAGATCATCCGAGATTTGAATGAAATTTCAACGCTCACGGAAGACAATGAAGACGTTCGCTCGGTTGTCGCGGAACTCGATCGTCGACTCGCGGAAAACGAAGGCTTAGCCAAAGTGTTCATTCCCTCGAATTCGAGAGATGACGTCAAGCGGCACTTTGCGCGCATCCTAGAAGAAACACTCTACGAAATTGGCAAGAGCAGGCTAGGAACCTTGCGAGAACTTACACGACCTGAAATAATGCCAGAGCTGACGAGCCAGCTCTTCAAAGAAGCAATCAGCCGGGCTAGTCAGCGCTTGTAATTCACGACTCGTAACGCTGAGCCATGGATTGAATGGTTTGTTTGACCGATTCTCTTAACCAAGGAGGTGAAACCACGTATCCTTGATCACGAAGGGCACAAACGCGCTGGAGAAACTCAACGTTAGGCTGCAATTTATAAGCGCATGTGACCGATTTATCATGATGTTTTGTTTCGATGCGAAAGCTGTGATGCAATGGTTTTGTTCGTTCGTATCCAAATTGACGTTCCGTGAACTTAATTTTTATGTCGGATACCTCGTCAGGTCGAAATGGTTGACTGACGCCAATGCGTCGATTAAACTCTCCACCTTCCCAATCTATGTTGGACTTGATGAATTCATCTTGGCGAGGTCTGAGCTTCGAACGTTCTCTTAATTCTTCGGAGTTCAAACCCCGAATTTTTATGATTCGATCGAGCGCTATGTGCTTGTATTCAAAAGCAATTAAACTGCCCGATTGCAATTTTTTGAGTGGCTCCGGATCATGACCAAAACAGTACCATCTATTGTTGTATTGTTTCAGGATGTAGGGATGGAAATCAAATTCGGATGATTTCCCGCTAAATGTCCTGTATTGAAGCCTAAGAATCCGTGATTCTGCAATGGCTTCGACGACCACATCGAGCCACTTGTTTCCGGGATATTCTTCGATGTTTGAGTCGAACAAGACATGCGCCTTTGCTTGTTCTAAAAGATGCATGGTTCGATTCTCTTCACCTGGAATGAACAGTCTAAAAAGGTTCGCGAGTGATCCACCCCCCATCCCGTTCGTTAGGAATTGGAATTGATCGTGTGAAACAAAGCGCAACAATTTGCGCAGTGTCTTCCGCACATCAGACGCAGCCTCTGGTGTAAGCCCTTGATGGTGAATTGAGGTGAATGAATCTGGGTAGGAGTAGGTGGCATTCCTTCGACCGTGGACTTCGATGGTGACACCATAAATCTTTCGCATGGTGCGAAGGTCTTCCTCTACAGTGCGTGTTGCAATTGAAGTGAATTCCGAGGTGCTTTCCCATTTTTGTTCGAGCCGATGATTCAATTCATCGGTGAGCTCTTCTTTATTCATCGGGTTTTGCGCGCACTCCCGCAACAGTTGATCAAGTAGAGTGTGTCTGAGACTCGCATTTCTTATTCTCGGCATTCGCTTAAGTTACATAAAGAATGTCTATTAAGAGCGAAAAACAATCGGATATTTGTCAAGTCAAACGAAACAAAAAGAGTCTTAAACAACATGATGACGCATCCCAGTACAAAATCCAACCATGTTAAAAAGCGCATGGAGCAGAGAGCAATCAGCGACAGCATGATCGAATGTGTATTGGACTTTGGGGAGGTCTTTCATCGCCAGGGATGCTTCATGTATTTCTTGGCGGACCGAAACCTTGTCAAGGGCTGTGACGCGAGTACTGTCGAAGCGTCGAGAGGTTTGGTCGTCATAACCTCCGCGGATGGTGTGGTCATCACTGCATATCGCAACCGCAAGTCGGGTTTAAAGGATCTTAAGAAAAAGGACAAAATCAACCGCAAGAAAGATCGAGCGGTCCGCCAGCGGGCATTCATTTCCAATAACACCTTTGCTCATGCCGCGTAAGAGAAAAAGACTCGAATCCTCCATTGCGGACAATCGTGCTTTCGACAAGGAGCTGAAGCATGAGCTTGTTTGGAAATTCAAGGTGGACATGATGGGATTTTATTTTTTGTTTCACTTGATGAATGACAATGAAATTATGCTTGAACAGATGAGAAATGAGTTAGAGGATAATTGGTGGTTACTTGTGCAATCTCTCGTCATGAAGGATATGGTTGATGCCGACGGAGATCACTTCATCATCAAATCCAAAGGTGTTCGTTTCGTATTATTGTTTGCTAACAGAGTTGCCCTGAATTGAATAAGCATTGCACCATGAATACAGAATTTCAAAATATTCCATCGGAGGAGAATCCGCCAACGGCAAAGGCAATGATCAATACGTTCAGAGCTTTTGGCTATGACCTGAACATGGCAATTGCTGATATTATTGACAATAGCATTTCTGCGCATAGCACAAGCATTTGGGTAGACTTAAACTGGAATGGCGCTGACTCGACGATAACGATTCATGACGATGGCTTTGGGATGTCCCTTGATGAATTGCGCAACGCTATGAAGCCAGGAAGCAAGGATCCAAATGATCAGCGAGAATTGGATGATTTGGGGAGGTTTGGATTGGGCCTCAAAACCGCATCATTCTCACAATGCAAACGGCTTACAGTGGTTTCGAAAAAGGCGGGGTATACGCAACAGAAGAGGTGTTGGGACTTGGACTATGTGAATCAAGTTCAATCATGGTCAATGTTGGATTTTGTTTCGGATAAGCAGCACCTAATTCGCACAGAAAAAAGCATTTCTGGAACAACCGTAATTTGGGAAAAGCTCGATCGTTTAGTCGGAGATGTGAAGACAAATGATCAATTAGCTAAAAAGGCTTTTTTCGGACAAATTGCAAAGCTTGAGAGTCATTTGAGCCTTGTTTTTCATCGATACATTGAGAAGCGTAAGATTTCAATCTTCTTGAATGGAAATGAGTTAGAGCCGTGGGACCCTTTTATGAAAGAATACGAGGGAGGACAGTTCGTAGCTACTGAAGAATTGCAGGATGGTAAAGTTTCCGTTAAGTGTTATTTACTTCCGCATCTCTCCAAGCTTCCCCAAGGTGAGCGCAGAGAAGCCCGGGTTGATGACTGGTATGCATTGCAAGGATTTTATGTCTACCGCAATAATCGCCTTTTATTGCATGGGGGTTGGCTAGGAATGTTGTCCAAAAATGAACACCATAAAAATGCAAGGATTTTAGTGGATATATCAAATGAGCTGGATCATGAATGGCAAATTGACATCAAAAAGGCAACTGCCACACCTCCGGTTCAATTGAAGAAGGACTTGAAGCGATTGGCCACCTTAACGAGGACGAAGGCGGGAGAAATCTATAGGTTTCGGGGGAAACAACTCCAATTAAGAGATACTGCAATCAACTTCCTTTTCAATCTCTTTGGAAAGCGAAGAAAGGGAGAGAAGATGGCCTTAGCTATTATATCAATGATGAGCATAGTTTAATTAAGGCATTCTTGTCCCAAGATTCAATCAGCAAAGGTGATTTCAAACGAGTATTGAAAGTAATTGGTGAAACCACACCTGTGGAAGCAATAATCCAATATCACAGCGAGGATCCAGAATGCCATGAGTTGCGCGAAATGTCTTCTGAGCCCGCACCTGAGCACATTGACTTCGCAAAAAAAATATTTTCGGAACTGAAACAGCAAGGCTACGCCAGAGAACGCGCGGTTCAGCAAATCTTGAATATCGAGCCCTTCCAATCCTATCCACAACTAGAAGAGTACTTGAAATGAATAATGATCGATTTGAATCAGCGAGAAATACTGTTCTCTCACTTTTAAAACTGAATTCCACTGGAGGTAATACATTGAAACATATCTCTGAGAAGGTAGATTTGGTGTTGCAATTCCCAGAATACGGTACAGTTGATCCTGTGAAGTTGAAGCAACAAATCCAGGATGACCGAAGTATTGCGTCAAAGGATGCCACAGAGCTGATTGGCGAAGATGTCTGGCCTTGGATAAAAGCAGAAAAGTCAAAAATCCAATGGGAATTGTGGGACCGATATGCTCATTACCTGCAGGAAAAGAACGCAAATTTCCCAGTAGCCAAACTGGATAGGGCCACTGATAAAATATTAGACCATTGCATGAATCCAAAACGATCAGGGGTTTGGGATCATCGCGGCTTGGTTGTAGGTTCTGTTCAGTCCGGCAAAACAGCCAATTACACCGGACTCATCAATAAGGCAACGGATGCTGGTTATAAACTGATCATTGTGCTCGCAGGAATGCACAATGGTTTGCGTTCTCAAACCCAAATGAGAATTGATGAAGGATTCATTGGGCGCGACAGCTCTGTGAGATCCCGCCAGCGCCTGACAAAGACGATTGGTGTGGGGAAAAGAGCAGTTCGCCAAGAGATCCATTCATATACGACCTCTGAAGTTCATGGTGATTTTAATTCAAGTCGTGATGGGCTGAATGTTCCAATTGGTGGGTCAACAAAATCAGTGGTTGTCATCAAAAAGAACAAGAGTATCCTTGAAAACTTGATTCTCTGGCTCAATGGTTTTGCCACTGAAATTGATGGCGGGAGATTGATCTTAGACACGCCGCTATTGGTCATCGATGATGAGGCCGACAATGCTTCAGTCAATGCAGGCACGGATACTGAGGTTAGAACGATAAATCGATTGATCAGGGTTCTTCTCGGAATGTTTTCGCAAAACGCCTATGTCGGCTATACAGCAACGCCTTATGCGAATTTGTTCATTCCAGAAACTTGGGGAAAGGACACCATGACGAAGATTAAAGAGATTGACTTTAAGGTCGGGGAAGATCTCTTTCCCAGGAGTTTCATTCTCAATCTGCCTTCACCATCCAATTACATCGGAGCTAAAAAGGTATTCGGCATTGATGATCCGAATTCGGAAGAATCAAGTGAAGGCCTCAATGTGATCCGAGCGGTGAATGACAGAGATCCTTTATTGCCAGCAAAAATCAACAAAGACAATGAAGATGATTTGCCAGATCGATTGCCAGACAGCCTGAAGCAAGCAGTGAAGTCGTTCATCCTTACCAATGCCATTAGGCATTTAAGAGGACAAGGTCAACAGCATTCTTCCATGCTGGTGCATGTGGCTTTGCGGGTGAAGTGGATTGATCGCGTAGCTTTACTTGTCGATGAATTGGTTCAAGAATTCAGAAATGGGATCAAATACAAGGATCCAATAATTCTTGACGAGCTTTTCGAGCTTTTCGAGACGGACTATGTTCCTACAACAGATTCGGTTAATGCGAACAAGGGATACGAAGACAGTCAGATCCAAGTCCATAATTGGGAAGAAGTTCAGGCGTTTCTGCTAGCAGCAGTTTCGAAAATGGAGGTTCGCGCGGTTCATGGACAAAAAAAGCTCGCTACTTTGGAGTACCATGAAATCGAAGAACTGAATTACGATTTGTACAAAGATTCAGGCCTTTGCGTAATTGCTGTAGGGGGCAATAAATTGGCTCGTGGAATTACCCTCGAAGGATTATCCATCAGTTACTACCTCAGGACTTCGAAGATGTATGACTCACTGATGCAGATGGGGCGGTGGTTTGGCTATCGTCCGGGATATGTGGATTTATGCAGGCTCTATACTACAAACGAGCTGCGGCACTGGTTTCGCCATGTGACTATGGCGAATGAAGAGTTGCGGGCGGATTTTGATGAACTTGCGAGGAAGCGGATGAAGCCTGCGGACTTCCAACTGAAAGTTCGAACACATCCTGGCATGCTCAAGATTACTTCGTTGGCAAAGATGAGAGGGCACGAGAAGATTAAGGTTGGTTTTTCAGGCCACCTCACTCAAACGCATGAGTTTCGTGCACAAGATGTTGCTCCAAATCATGATGCACTAAATGTCCTATTGTCGAGAATTTCTGAAGCTCGCAGGGTGATGCAGAAAGGAAATGCAAAGAAGGTAGCGGCGTGGCAATTTGAAAATGTCCAAGTCGAACACGTTCTGGAATTTTTGAGCGCTTACCAAGATGAAAATAGATCATACCCAACGCAACAAGGTTACATTAAGACTCAGAACACAAATAATTTGCTCAAAGACTGGTCAGTAGTGATTTACAATACCCCAAGTGCAAAGATTGAAATACCTTTTACTATAGATGGTAGAGAGGAGCAAATTGGAATTGGAGAAAGAACCTTTGAATTGATCGGACAGGATAAATTTATTGTCGGCGAGAAGAAAAATGCAATTTTATTTCGGGAACACTTGGTTGTTGATCTCGACGGTGTTAACAGGAATAGCAGTATGACAAACATTAAGAAGGCTCGTATGCAAACGGGCAAGCCATTGTTAGTCATCGTGCCATTGCGTTCGAAAGGTGAGCAAGGAGATTTTAGCCCTGAATTGCCGTGCGTGGGTTTTGGATTGCATTTCCCGATAATAAAAGGGGAGCAGCACTTTGAGTATGCGGCGCGACCAATAGCTGAGTTCGAAGAAGTTTTACAAGAAAGTGATGATCCAGAAGATGAAGAGTAAATTAATTGAGCACTTGACCGAGGATTCTACGAATGTCGTTTTAGATCCGGTTTCACATACGCTATCCAATGGCATCATTTGCAAAGCTGGAGTGATTCAACCGACTCAAGCGCGCTTTTTGAGCGTAGAATTGACGGAATTGGAGCATGTGGAATTAGGGATGTCATATCGCTTCAGTGGTGTCGATATAAATACAATCATAAGCGATGGAGAAGACGCAATACTATTATTTGTTTTGGGTGACAACGATCTGTTATCTGCGTTCGGGTATTTTGCTGAAGACATCATCAATAATCTAGATAAAGAGACCGATATCCGCAGTTTGCCGACTGTTATCGAGCAAACGGTCCGGAGGTGGCAAGGGTTGTTTCAAAAGATGAAAAGCGACAAGATTTCAAGAGAAAAACAGCGCGGATTATTCGGGGAATTGTCCATTCTTCGTTCTCTCCTTGGGGTGAATCCCTCGATCGAGACCTTACGGTCATGGTCAGGTCCGAACGGATCAAATCAGGACTTTCAGCTACGCGATGTTGCGATTGAGGTTAAGACTTCGATGGCAGTGCAACCTAAGATCAGGGTCTCCAATGAATTGCAATTAGATAGTTCTCAGTTGAACAAATTGTTTTTGGCTTTGGTCCATGTTGATGAAATTCACAGAGGGGCTGATACTTTATTTGCGCTTATCGAGAAAATCAAGCAAGAATTGACAGATATTCCTGGCGCTGTCCATCATTTTAATTCTGCATTGGGCCGGATTTGCTTGGATTATAACGATATTGAGTCGTACACCGATGTGGGTTACATGGTGCGCTCGATCAGCTTTTATGAAGTGAAGGGCGATTTCCCTCGATTGTGTCGGGAAAACATTCTAGACCACGCGATTAGTCGCGTGAGCTATGAAATTGCTCCGAATGCTATTCAAGCATTTCGAGTTGCCGATTCAGAACCAAAAAACCACTGGAAATGAGCGATAATTTCGAATTGAAGCAGTTTGCGATTGAGCTCAGCTCCGAGGTCAGTGCATTGACCGAAACCGAGGAAGGTGGTGCTACAAAGGAAGAGAAGTTTACGGAGTATTGCCTCGAAACCTTATCTGAGGCGGGCGAAACAGAGGGTGCCAAAGCTTGTTCGTTTATCAAAGAGAATCGTTTTGAAAACATCGAGATGAAGTTGAATGGCTTTGCAATATCAGATGGATTTGAAACGCTTGATTTATTCATCAGCCATTACCGAGATTCGGATGAGGTATTCAATTTGAAGAAACCTGAATTCGATTCAATGCTAAACTGTTCAAAGAAATTCCTCAATGCTGCTCTCAAAAAGCATTTGGATGGATTGGAGCCCTCATCTGAGGTGTTTGGACTTGTGGAGGCGATACAAAAGAACAGAAAAGAAATAGTTCGTGTGAACTTATTCTTGTTGTCCAACGGCATTGTGACACAGGACGTGCCTGCGACAATCGATATCAAGGGGCTTGAAGAGATTTTAATTCAACCTCACGTGTGGGATATGGATCGGCTGCATCGGCTGGATCAATCAAAAAACCAGCGGGAACCGATTACGATCGACTTCGAGAAAACATTAGGGGTCCAAATCCCTTGTCTTTCGATGCCATCAGCTGTTGATGATTACAATTGTTATTTAGCGATCATTCCGGGACAAGCCCTGTCAACATTGTATCGAAATTATGGTACGAGACTTTTAGAGAGCAATGTTCGTGCATTTCTCCAACAGACCGGGAAGGTGAATAAGGGCATTCGTGACACCATTCTCAATGCTCCTGAGATGTTTTTGCCATACAACAATGGCCTAGCGGCAACTGCGATTGACGCAACTGTTTCACAAGATGCGAGTGGAGCATTTTTTCTGTCAACTGTGAAGGATTTTCAAATCGTAAACGGAGGTCAAACAACGGCATCACTATTTCACACCCAAAAGAAGCATAAGGTTGCACTGGATAATGTTTTTGTTCAGATGAAACTTACGGTGGTCAAGGAAGAAGAGGCGAAGAATATCATTGTTCCTGCGATTTCGCGATACGCGAATAGTCAAAATAAGGTATCGGAACTTGATCTGACCTCCAATAGTCCTCTGCTCCAGCATTTGGAAGAATTGTCGATGACGACTTACGCAGCAGATCCCGATGATCAAAATAAGCAGTCACTTTGGTTCTTTGAGCGAGTAAAAGGACAATACAAAGAACTTTTGAGCAAGGAGCCCACGAATGGCAAGAAATTGGCGTGGAAAGCGAAGCGGCCAGTTTCGCAGAAAATTCAAAAATCGGATGTGGCAAAGTTCATTAATGTTTCCAAGCAACTTCCATTTCACGTTGCAAAAGGATCTCAGAAGAATTATGTCCGTTTTCTTGAAAAAGCAGAGACAGATTTTAAGAAATCTAAACCAGGGAGAACGTATTGGGAGGATGTTGTGGCAAGTGCTATTCTTTTTAAGTCTACCGAAAAGATTTTTGGTCGAAAAAATCACAATCCCATTGGTGACACCAATATTCGTTCCTATTGCGTTGCCTACACTCTATCATATCTACAGTATGTCATGGAAGGTAAATTGGATCTAGGTAAAATATGGAAAGAGCAGGCCATTGACGATCTACTTTCTGCTCAAATTCGCATAGGGCTTGTTCATGTCTATGACTTCTTCACTTCACTTGAAGTTTCCCTTGTCAGTGAGGCAGCAAAGTCGGAGAAGACTTGGAAGCGGCTCATTGATGGAACGCATCCGTTTGACTCGAATGTGTTACAGCAGTATTCACTTTCAGAAGAGGAGTTGAAGCAAAGAATGAATCGAGATGCTTCTAGTCTTCAAAGCCACAAGCAGTACGCGGAATTGGAAGAAATTCGGAAAGTCGGCGTAAGATTCTGGGATGGTCTGTTGAAGTATAATGCGAATGCGAATGCCTTGTCAATTATTCAGACGAACTTCGTTGACGGGATCTATAGTAATTTGCACAAAGGCCGGGGCCTAACGGATGCCCAGATTAGAAATGGCTTGAAGGTTTTGAATTTATTGAAAGAGCAAGGTGTCGATTTTGAAGCTGTTACAGCAATGAGTAGTATTAGTGAGGGGCTTCTGAGCGATGTCAGCGCCGGATTCAGTCGGCTTTCGAAATTATCCCACGAAGATTGGGACAAAGCCTTGGCCTTAGGAGAACAAACATCTTCGTTTGCATATAAAGAGATTCAACTGATCAAAACGATTCGCAAGAAGCTGAAGTCTGAACAAGGTGTCAGCCCTAAAATGATCCAAG
>CAJQKK010000016.1 GCA_905478895.1 uncultured Flavobacteriales bacterium
GACCGGTATGGTCGGTGATCCAAGCGGGAAAAGCGCCGAACGCCAGTTGCTTGACATGGAAGCCATTCAGCACAATCTCAACTGCCAAAAAGCACAGCTCGAGTCCTTTTTGGATTTCGAAGGAGCACATGCCGCCCGGGTGGTCAATAATGCCGATTGGTTCAAAGACTTTTCGTTTTTGGACTTCATTCGCGGCGTTGGCAAGCACATTACCGTCAATTATATGACGTCCAAAGACAGCGTCAAAAAGCGCTTGGAATCAGGCATGAGTTTCACTGAATTCAGCTATCAGTTGGTTCAAGGCTACGATTTCTATCACCTTTGGAAGAATGAAGATTGCTCGGTGCAACTTGGAGGATCGGATCAATGGGGCAACATCACCACCGGAACAGAATTGATTCGCCGCATGGGTGGAGGGCATGCATTTGCCCTCACCGCACCGCTCATTACCAAGGCCGATGGATCTAAGTTTGGAAAGTCTGAAGGAGGCAACGTATGGATTGATAAAAACAAAACCTCTGCTTACAAATTTTACCAGTATTGGATCAATGCCGGAGACGAGGAGGTGCGCAAGTACATTCGAATCTTCACGCTCAAAAGCAAGGATGAAATTGAAGCCCTCGAAGCACAGCATGCCCAAGACCCTGGCCAACGAATTCTGCAAAAAGAGCTGGCCGCAGATATCACCCGACGCGTGCACAGCCAAGCCGACCTTGAAACTGCTATTGCAGCTTCCAGCCTGCTGTTTGGGAAGTCCAGCAAAGAAGCCATCGAAGCGTTGCCAGAAGCGGAGTTTCTCAGTGTTTTCGAGGGAGTGCCGAGCGCTGAAGTCCGTAAATCTGATCTGGTCGCAGGTCTTTCTATCATTGACTTCTTGTCGGATGCAACCGCTTTCCTGAATTCAAAAGGTGAAGCACGCAGGGCCCTGAAAGAGAATTCAATCAGTGTAAACAAAGCCAAAGTAGCTGAGGATTGCATTGTAACAGAAGCCGATCTCATCAGCGGAAAGCACATTTTGTTGCAACGCGGCAAGAAAAACTACTTCCTGGTTCGTTGCACCTGACGGTCAATCGATGGCCATCAAATTGCACCCGCGGACTTCCGCATGGTCATAACGTCCGAGTACCTCGAACGCCCCGTCCTGGCGTCGCCGTCCGATGTCACTTGTCGCTAGAAAGGCACACGTGCCCACATTCGCCAAGTCAATGATGTGAATGCGGCCTTGCCTGCCTTCTTCTGCCCAACTCTTGGGATCATTCAGTGCGCCCATCCTGACTTCCATCCAAGGAGGGCATTGAAAAACACCTTCCCCATCAGACCACGCTTGTGAAAGCAATTCCGTCATACCGTATTCACTCCCTACCGGCCGGCCTTGCGTCAAAAAGCACAACGCGTCATGCAATTCCGCTCGAATGCGTTCTTTTCCTTGCCCCTTCATTCCACCTGTCTCAATCACATGAATCGGCAGACTGAGCCAGGCGGGGGAATCCTTTTGCCGCTTCAAACGATCGACCCAGGACAACAGGGCATGGGTCACACCAACAATGTAAATGGGTCGTTTCAATGGCGCATCGTTCTGCCACAGCCGATGCAATTGGCGTTCCAACGCCTCAAAATCGCGAAGAAAAAACCAATCTTCTGGGGCTTTCTGCCCTGTCTTTTGCATGAAATACTGGACCATGTGGACCAGCGATGAGTTGTTCCTTTCCAAGTAGCCAGGCAACAATCCCACGAAGTGCGGCCGTTGGCTCCAACCACAAACCAAATGCTCAAACCCACTGGCCGCCACCTCGTTATACCAATCCAAATCATCGATGTGATGCTGGGCAGGACTCGAACCGGTGGTGCCCGAACTGGCAAAAGTGTGGGCATCATGGTTCGAAGATGGAAAGACTGAAACCCGCTGCGTTTGATACAATTCTACCGGCAAAAAAGGGATTTCATCGATTGCACTCACGGATGCCGGATCCAATTCCATAAGCTCCATGAATCGGCGGTAAACGGGATTGGCTTCTGCTTGAAAACGAAACAAGTCGAGGGTAAATTCGTGCCATGCAACTGATCCTGCCCTTTCATGGGCAGCATCCCGCAAATTCCGGAAGCGATTTCGAAAATTCGCAACCGCAACCGACAACTCTTTATCATTTAGCAAGATTTCACGCCTTGGTTTCATTCCTGCGAAATTCCGGATTGATTAGCTTTGAACCTACCGTAATCTCGATTTTATGAAAATCAAGTTCCAATTGGCCTCCATTGCGCTCGGATGCGCGACTGCATTCGGGCTTTCTCGTTGCCTTCCCGAGCCAAATCTTCCAGACAATCCGTTGATCGAATTTCAATCGTTCGAACTCAACCCCGATGGGAGCCGTGAGCTCGTAATAGCGTTCACAGATGGAGATGGAGATGTTGGCCTCTCGCAAGGAGATACACTGCCCCCTCATTTTTGTGCGTCGTGCGATTATCACTACAATCTGAAATGCGAGTACGAAGAGCTACAAGACGGCGAATGGGTTCCGTTCGACCTCGACCCCGCTGCTGGACAAATCCCTTTCTATTACCGCGTTCCAAAAGCTTCGCCAACCGGGGACAATCCTGCCTTGGATGGGACGATTGCCATCGCCATGAATTCATGGAGCCTGAACAGCCCCTATGACTCATTGCGGTTCCGAATCACTTTATTTGACCGTTCACTTAATGCGTCGAATGAGGCATATACCAACGTGGTACTCAAGCCATGAGGGGAGCTGACAGTTTAACGCTTTGAAGCATCAAAAAAGGCGCCCCCATCTTGGGAGCGCCTTTTCTCTTTTTGAATGAACGTTCTTCCCTTATTCAGGGCAAGAAGTGCCAAATTCTGGAAGGAATTGAAGAAGGTCAGAGGTGGTCACCAAACCGTCTCCGTTCAGATCCGCAGGGCAATCGTCCGTGAAATCGAACACGCATGTGCCGTTGTCCATCGTGAATGAGGCGTCGTAGTTGGTCGCGTCGGCATACATGCAGCCTTGGCACTCGTACGTGCAAGATTCATCATCGAAAAATGCACCCGCGGCGTAGTTGCAAGCAGACGCATCCGTGCAACCAAAGGCGGAAGAATTCGGAGCACCCGGTGTTCCGTTATCGACCCAGCTTGCCTGCCAGTTGTCCGCATCGTCATTGTTGAGGTCCGTTTGAATCAATTCCAACGTCGAGCAACCGCCATCAGGAGACTGAACCAACACGTTGCCCAAAACAGCAACCGTTTGCGAAGGCCATGGAGCCGCATCATCGTAGTCAACGGCATCCAATAGGTTACCAAATCCATCTTCAATGCTCACCGATTCTCCACTGTTGGAGAAGTTGCCCAATTCCATTTGGAAAACCTGAACGCCCAAACCTCCGTAGTTGGCTGTTCCCTCATCCGAGACTGTCATTAAGAAATATTCTCCAGGAGCTACCGTTGTCCCTTCGGGGAAAACAAAGCCGAGTTGAGCTTCGCCGCTAGCGGAGTTGTAGAATTCAAAGCCCCCTAAGTCTATGGTTTCATCATCTCCTACATAAATCTCAACGAACTCAAAATCAAAATCATCGCCTTGCGCTCCGCAAGGGTTGTAGTGAATCTCGTTAATGGTTAGGTCTGGAAGTGTGAAGTAACAGTCTTCGTTGGTGGCATTGGTCACACCTTCTTGATAGTTGAATGCCGCAGGATCGTCGCAACCCGAAATGATGCAAGAGCCATCATCAATCGTCGCTCCAGCATCGTAGTTGTCGGCTGCTGGATTCGTGCAACCGGGTGCATCAAGGCAAGAACCATCGTCTTCTTGAGCATACGCATCGTAATTGCTGAATGAAGCCGTGGTACAACCCAATCGAACGACGTCAGCATTATTACGAGGAAGCAATTTCCACGCGCCATATGCATAGAAGTTTGCACCTACCACGCGGTAAGAGCGATCCACTTCTAACAAGGGGACAAATGCAACCCCATCATTGGTCAATGAATCTCCAATTGCATCATACCCCACATCGTCAATGCTTCCGATGCCGGATCCCGCATCCAAGTGCCATTCACCATAACCCGCATCTGCATTCACACAGTCGCCTGTCATGCTCACCAAAACACATTCCCATTGCTCGTCGTTGATCCCTGATGGATCGAGAATTTCGGCAACCGGAAGCGTATTTCCAGAAGACAGAATCTCAGCGGTAGGGCCTTGAATTTGGCGCAATCCGTAGACCTCAGATACGTTTCCGAGGATGGACACTTCGTCTCCTTGCATCACACCGTCACCAATGACCCAAATCGCTGAGTTCGGACCGGTTCCGTCTTGAATGACGTAAGATGGATTATTCGACAGTCCGCCCGTTGGAGGGTATACCGCGGTCACAATTCCAGAAGTAAGCATCTGACCGCTCAAAGCACCGGACTGAATCTCCTGAATGGTGTAGCTGCTGATGTAGATGCATGAGCCATCGTCAGATGTCGCATTAACGTCATAGTTCACTGCAAATTCATCCGTGCAACCTCCTGTTGAAGCTGCGCAAGAGCCAGAGAAAGTGTGCATTCCCAAATCTGACCAATCGTTTTGATCCAGAACAATCCATTCAGAATCAAAGGCATTGGTTCCCGCAGACATGGC
>CAJQKK010000017.1 GCA_905478895.1 uncultured Flavobacteriales bacterium
TTAAAAGGCCTCTGCCAATCGAAGTGATTGGCAATTTCAGCCCAGAATTGCTCGGGGTTATGCTTGCTTTTTTTCTGTGCTGAGCGGTAAGCTTCGAAAGATTCGATTTGCAATGGCATGGAATGAGGCTTTGCTTCGTAAGATATTCAATTGTGGTGTAACGAATTCAACCTGAAATGCGTAAGTGCATACAAAGCATCGACCATGGCCTATTTTTGGAACCCTTTTACTGGAGCAGAATTGGAAAGTCAATCCGCTATTTTGAGGCTTCCCGATTCCGGATCTTTCGTTCGTGTCGAAGGACCAATCGTGGAACTGCTGAGTCAATTGCCCTTTGCCGACATCGATTCGGCCGTGCGCGAATGGCGCGAGCGCACAGGTCATGCAGACTCGGTTGTTCAAGATGCAAGCCACGTTTGGCATAAGTTGTGCGATTGGGGTGTGATTCTCGATGAAGAAATCAAAGGGGAAACCATTGATTTCAATGCGAAGGAACCGCTCACCATCAGCGCAGGCGTGCTTCGCTCTCGAATTGTGCGTTTTGTTGATTCCCAAGAATTTTATGGAGACGAAGAAGTCTTCCATTTTGGCGCGTAATTTTGCCCATGCGGCATTTTTCCTTTGATAAAATCGCATCCTACGGATGCTTTGTTGGATTGATCTTGGTCTTGACTTCCTGCGAAGGAAACACCCGATACGAAGTGCGTTTGTTCAATCAGACCACGGGAGGCATTCGTGCTGATTACCGTGCCCTTCAGCTGTCCGAATTGGACACGGTTTTCTCATTGGATTCTTTGCAGCCGGGTGAAACCTTATTGATTCACTCTTCCGACTGGTTGGGTGGCCGATCAAATCCCGCAGAGCCCTCGGAAGTATTGGATTCCATCGCAATTTTTAATGCGCAAGGGAATCAAAGTCAACTTCCTTGGCGGGCTATTGAAGCTTGGGTGGTAGAGAGCCACCACGATCGAAAAATCCCATCCCAATGGCGACATACGTATTTGCTGAGGGTCACAGAGGACGACTTTTGAAAGTTCAGCGCCATTTGAGGTGCTTGATGGACCGGCCTTCTTCTTGCAATTCTTTGATTGAATCCACCCCAATTCGGATGTGCTCATCCACGAAGTTGGCGGTGACTTTTGCATCGCTGCTGTCTGTTTTGACCCCGGATGGAGTCATGGGTTCATCGCTCACCAGCAACAATGCTCCGACAGAAAGACGATTCGCAAAACCAACGGTGAAGAGGGTTGCTGTTTCCATATCGATGGCCTGAGCACGCGTGTCGCGCAAATAGGCTTTGAAAGCATCATCGTGTTCCCAGACCCTGCGGTTTGTCGTGTAAACGGAACCGGTATAATAATCCCGGTTGTAATCCCGCACGGTGGAGGAAATCGCACGCTGCAGCGCGAAACTTGGCAGTGCAGGTACCTCGGGAGGGAAATAATCATTGGAAGTTCCTTCCCCACGAATTCCGGCAAGCGGTAGGATGAGGTCGCCTATTTTGTTCTTCTCTTTCAATGCACCGCATTTGCCTAAGAAAAGAACGCCCTTTGGATTGATGGCTGAAAGCAAATCCATCACAGTGGCCGCATTCGCACTTCCCATGCCAAAGTTGATCATAGTGATATCACCTGCAGTAGCGCAAGGCATTGCCTTTCGTTTCCCAACAATTTCAATGGAATGCCATTCTGCAAATTTCTCGAGGTAATTGGAGAAATTCGTTAGGAGCACGAAGGATCCGAATTGGTCCAGCTCCATTCCGGTATACCGGGGAAGCCAATTCGATACAATCTCATCTTTGGTTTGCATGCTTGCAATGTAATGCACTTGCGCTGAACAGAATTGCACTAAATTGTGCGTTAATGAGGAAATTGAAGCGCGAATTTGTGGTTGACGTGACTGCTGTTAGCGAGCTATCAGCAGCGGATCAAGCGTTGTTGGAGGCTTCGCACAAGGCAGCGAAGGCGGCTTATGCGCCCTATTCAAGTTTCCGAGTAGGGGCAGCGGTGCGTTTGGCTTCCGGCAAGATCGTCACGGGTTCGAACCAAGAAAACATGGCGTATCCCAGCGGCTTGTGTGCAGAGCGCGTTGCGTTTTTTGCGGCGGGAGCGCAATTTCCGGGGGAACGCATTGAGGCAGCTGCTGTAGTTACCGATCGAGAAATGCCTGCGGTAGATTTTTCACCTTGTGGAGGCTGTCGGCAGGTCATGTTGGAATCTGAAAACCGCAACGGTCATTCCATTCGGTTTTTAATGCAGCCAGGGTCTGGAGAGGTGGTCATTTCTCCGAATGTGAGCCAGTTTTTGCCCTTGACTTTCCGATTGCCATAATTCCCTCTTCTTTCGTTCAAAGGGCGCAACCTTCGCCGAAGCATTCCGTATGGGAAAGAGATGCACTTTTCTTTCATGCGAAGGACACTTCATACTTCATTGTTTCGGCGATTGACTCGATCGATTTCCCTTGCGCTTGTGGGCTGCATGGTTTTTGCTATTCAATCAATCCAAGCGCAAACGAACCATGATGCCTCTTGGGCGACGCGCAGCGGATGGGAGGCCAATCCCACTCGCGGTCATCACCGAACCGGTGCTCCGACGATCTACTTGGACGCAGCATATCGGGGCTCAAGGGCCATTGGCTTCCAGCAACTCCAGTGGAAGGCTGATGCCAGCAAAGCGAACGCTGTTGGATCGGACTTGCAGTGGCATAATTTTGCTGCAGAGATTGCTTTAATCCGCACGTTGAACCCTTGGATGAAGGCATGGGCAAAGGCCGAGTTTGAGCACGTTTCAAATTTTGAAAGGCATTGGAGAAAGCAAGGCCAGTGGGCGATCTTGGATTATGTTGCCCCTGCAGGTCAGGTTGGGATTTCGTGGGAGTTGGATGAGAAGTCGGGTGAAATTCGCATCCAAAAGCGCACCCTCTGGTACTCAGATTTTTTGGGGTATAGCCGGAACGAGTTTGGTGTGGAGGCATCCTTTCGTCGAAACATTTTCAAACGGGTCCGTGGTGCGTTCAAATTGCCACTCGTAAATCCAAAAAGAATCGCACCGGCTGGCACGCTGTCTGGATCGCTCAAATACGACCAACTCGGTTTTACAACGTGGTTTCAGAATGCTGGAACGGGCGTTTTGGAGGTGAAGTCGCTGGAGCCTATGTCACTCGCGCAACCCTCACCAATTGATTTGAACTCTCCTCGGCTTTGGCTGATGTTGAATGGAATAATGGGATACACAGCTCCAGTCGTTGAGGGATGGCATTGGGGAATCAATCTTGTTGGTGAATTTCTGCAGGATGAAGGAGAGCGTCGATACGATCGTTTCACACGAGGAGGTCAGGCTTGGGTCAATATGGAACATTTTAAGTGGCATTGGCGTGCAGCGGGCAAATTGGATCGGCAGTCGTTTCGCAGCCTGATGGCGGATGATTTTCAATGGGAGAACAAGGGCGAATGGTGGCGATGGAATCTTCGTTCGCGGCTGGGCTATGCGATCAGTCCCGAGATGCAGGCCGTATTCACATTCGAGTTCAGTGGAATCGAAGCCGGTGCATCAGGCTCAGAATCAGACCTTTTGGGAGATTGGAGAGGAGGCTACATCGCTTTGGGAATCCAATGGCGCCAATCATCGCGTTCCAAATGGATGCCTCGTGCTGAAGATTTCAACGGGTTATTCATGAAATGAAAAAAGTGTTCGCTGAGGTTGTAGCTTGAGCCTCATGTCGATTTTAATCAGTTTTGTTGGGATGTTCGTGTTGATTGGTTTGGCGGTACTCGCCTCTAAAAATCGTCAATCCATCCGTCTGCGAACGGTGCTTGGAGCTTTCGCTATTCAGCTATTCTTTGGAGCCTTTGTTCTCTATTTTCCAGCGGGTAAATCTGTTTTATTGGCCATCTCCACGGGCGTTCAGCGCGTGATTGATTATGGAAATGATGGCATCACGTTCATTTTTGGAGGATTAAATTCCGACCGCATGTTCGAACTCTTTGATGGCTCGGGTTTTGTTTTTGCGGTGCGCGTGCTCCCGGTTATTGTGTTTTTCTCATCCCTCATAGCGGTGCTCTATCATCTGGGCATTATGCAATGGATCATCAATCTGATGGGAGGGGGGTTGAGAAGAGTTCTCCAAACGTCTCGAGCTGAGAGTCTTTCGGCCACAGCCAACATTTTTGTGGGCCAAACAGAGGCTCCGCTTGTCGTGCGCCCTTACATCCAGCGGATGACGCAATCTGAGTTGTTTGCCGTGATGGTCGGCGGATTGGCTTCTGTCGCGGGTTCTGTATTGGCGGGATATGCTTCCCTTGGGGTGCCGCTCGAATACTTGATTGCTGCCTCGTTCATGGCGGCACCGGGCGGATTGATGTTCGCCAAGCTGATCATGCCGGAGACGGAACAACTGAATGAGGATTTATCGGCTGCTGAGCGCGATGAGCACAATGACGATAAACCAGTCAACGTGATTGATGCGGCGGCAAGTGGTGCCGCTTCTGGTTTGAAATTGGCCATGAATGTGGGGGCGATGTTACTCGCTTTTGTAGGATTAATTGCACTTGTCAATGGTTTGTTCGGTGGAGTTGGAGGGTGGTTTGGTTTTCCTGAACTGACGCTAGAAATGATTTTGGGGTACCTCTTCGCCCCCTTGGCTTTTATCATAGGTGTTCCATGGAGCGATGCATTGATAGCGGGCTCGTTTATTGGCCAAAAATTGGTCGTGAATGAGTTCGTTGCGTATCTGAATTTTGCTCCATACTTGAGCGAAGCAGCGCCGGTGATCATCTCTGAAAAGACCAAAGCGATTATTTCGTTTGCACTGTGTGGATTTGCCAACTTGTCTTCCATTGCCATTTTGCTGGGTGGACTGGGGTCTTTGGCTCCCAGCAGACGCCCCGACATCGCGCGTTTTGGATTGAAAGCAGTGCTGGCAGCGACGCTTTCCAATCTGATGTCAGCGACCATAGCAGGCTTATTTCTGTCGCTTTGATTTCAATCTTTGCTCTCAATGAATTCTGCACCCCGTATGCTCATTCCCGAAATCATACAGAAAAAGCGTGATGGCCTTGCGCTATCCACGCAAGACATTCGCCAGTTTATCCAGGGGGTTACCTCACATGAAGTGACGGATGCGCAAATAGCGGCATTTTCGATGGCCGCATTTTTCCAAGATTTCAATACCCAGGAACGCACAGATTTGACGTTGTCCATGCGGGATTCAGGCCAAGTGCTGGATTGGAGCAAGGAGGCACTGAATGGTCCAATACTGGATAAGCATTCAACAGGAGGTGTTGGCGATACGGTTTCCTTCCTGTTGGCTCCTTTGCTCGCTGCATGCGGCGGATTTGTTCCCATGATCGCGGGCCGCGGCTTGGCGCACACAGGCGGGACAATCGATAAGCTGGAATCCATTCCTGGATACAACACGGGGCATGATATCGCGCATTTTAAGCAGGTGGTTGCAGAAACGGGATTTGCGATTGTGGGTCAGACATCAGATTTGGCTCCGGCCGATCAACGGATGTATGCGACACGAGACGTAACAGCTACCGTGGAACAATATGGCCTGATTACAGCGAGTATTTTGTCCAAGAAACTAGCCGCGGGCCTGCAAAGTTTGGTCATGGATATTAAGGTGGGAACTGGAGCGTTCATGTCCAATTCAGCCGTGGCATGGGAGCTTGCCGAATCGTTGTGTTCGGTCGGAACTGCTGCAGGAATGCCAACCACAGCGCTGCTCACCGATATGAATCAACCTTTGGCGAATACCGCTGGCAATGCCCTTGAGGTGTTGGAGGCTATTTCATTCTTAAAGGGTGAGCGGGACTCGGAAAGGTTGCGCGAAGTGACATGGGCCTTGGCTGTCCAAAATCTGTTGCTTTCGGGACTCAGTAGGAATGAGTCGGAAGCAAGGGCCGCGTTGGACGATGCCCATCGCTCTGGACGGGCAGCTGAAATTTTTGAACGTTCCATTCACGGAATGGGAGGCCCGGTGGATGCGCTAAGCGCTTTCGAAAAGGAATGCCCCAAGGCTCCCATTGTTCGGCCGCTTTTGCCGCCCGCGGATTGGTCCGGTCAAACGGTCTTGACCATGGATACACGTCAATTGGGCTTGGCCGTTGTTTCGCTTGGTGGAGGCAGAACATATGCGGGTCAGGCCATTGATCATGCCGTGGGTTGCTCGGACTGGATTCGGCCGGGTGAGACCTGTCTGAAGGATCGTCCGCTTGCGGTAATCCATGCCCGAGATGAGGCTGGATTTGCCGCCGCCGCCGCACGAGTCACGGAAGCAATTCAGGTCGGTGCATCGTCTGAATTTGCGTCGTCAGATGGTGTCATCAAACAATTCAAAGTACCACGGTCACATGGTTAAAGTCAAGGTTTTTGATTCAACGGAAGCTCGGAATTCAAAGCGCGTGCCTTTGGAGGCTCCGAAGACCGATGCGCGCGCATTTTATGATGTTGTTGAATCCCGAAGAAGCATTCGGATCTACACGGATGAGCCAGTCCCTGAAGCGGTAATGCGCCGTGCAATGGACGCGGCATTGCTCGCGCCGAGCTCTTCGAATTTGCAGGTATGGGAAATCCACTGGGTCCGAACCGCTGAAAAGAAAGCAAAATTGGCGGAGCATTGTTTGGGTCAACCTGCGGCGGTGACCGCGCAAGAAATTGTTGTTTTCGTGGCCCGTCCGGATCGATGGCGGGAAAACAATGAGCACATGCTGAGCATGCTTAAAGCCAATCCAAAGTCACCCGCCAAGGCGCTGCAGTACTTTGGTACAATCACCAAACTGGTATACAATCAGGGGCCTTTCGGGATTTTTCGCCCATTCAAATACCTCTGGCTAACTTTCCGAGGATTGAAAAAACCTACGCCGCGCGAGCCGATTCACTTGGGACAAATGGCGACATGGGCCCACAAGTCCACGGCGTTAGCCGCTGAAAACTTCATGCTCGCCGTGCGCGCCGAAGGGTTCGATTCTTGTCCCATGGAAGGATTGGATTCCAAGCGAGTCAAAGCCCTATTGGGATTGCCAAGAGGCGCAGGAATTAACATGGCGATTTCCGTCGGGAAACGTGCCGAAGGTGGGATTTACGGCCCTCGCTTTCGATTTGATTCGAGCAGGGCCATTCACGAACATTAAAATGGTACTGGAATGGAATGGATTGAGCTGATTTCAACGCTTTTAATGCTCGTCGCACTTGAGGCTGTTTTGGGCATTGATAACTTGCTTTACATTGCGATTGAATCCGGCCGTGTGGACGAACGCGACCGCAAACGCGTTCAGCGCATTGGCATCATCGGTGCAGTGGTGATGCGGCTGGTTCTGTTGATGGTTTTGGTTCAATTGATCGCACTGTTTCAAGCCTCTGTCTTCTCAATCGATTGGGATCCGGTCATTTCAGGTGAGTTCAATGGCCACAGCCTCATCGCCATGTTCGGCGGGGCTTTCATTGTTTACACCGCCATCAAAGAGGTTTGGCACATGTTGGCCGGTGATTTGCACGATTCCGCATCTGTGGGTTCTACGAAGAAAGCCGGTGCTGCAATTGCAGCCATCATCTTGATGAATGTCGTTTTTTCATTTGACTCTGTTCTCACTGCCATCGCATTGACCGAATCCATGCCCGTGATGATTGCGAGCATTGTGATCAGTGGCATCGTGATGCTGGCTTTGGCGAACCGAGTCGCCGCCTTCTTGCAAAAAAACCGAGCCTATGAGGTGCTCGGTTTATTCATTCTCTTATTGGTCGGAATTATGCTGCTCTCAGAAGGAGGGCACCTAGCAAAGCTCACCCTTTTTGGAGGAGAAGTGCATGCCTTGAATAAGACCACGTTTTATTTCTCCGTGACTGTTTTGATTCTGGTTGACCTGGTACAATCGCGGTATCAAAGACGATTGCTCAACAAGACTTGACCGCTAACAATCAATCCGTTTGTTGGCCTTCTCCACCGCTATGGCCATACCCATCTTGATGGACAGCGGTCACTGCGCGACCTGAGGGATCCACGACATTTTTTAAACTGTCACTCCATTCGAGGGCTTTTTCTGTGCTGCATGCTACGGACTTGCCGCCAGGCACACAGTTGGCTGCTGCTGAGCTAGGGTAGTGCTTTTCGAAGAGTGTCCGATAGAAGTAGCCTTCTTTGGTGTCGGGTGTGTTGATCGGGAAACGCACTGCTGCGCGTGCAAGCTCCTCATCACTTACTTTGGCATCCGCATGGTCTTTCAGGCCATCGATCCAACCGTAGCCTACACCGTCCGAAAATTGCTCTTTTTGACGCCAAAGGATTTCATCGGGGATGATGCCGTCAAAGGCTTCCCGCAAAATGTGCTTTTCGATCTTTCCGTTCCCCCCCATCTTTGCTGTTGGATCCATGTCCATGGCATAGTTGAAGAATGGCTTGTGCAAAAATGGCACCCGCGTTTCGATTCCCCATGCCATCATGGATTTGTTGGCCCGCGAACAATCATACTTGTTCAGCGCCAATACTTTACGGACCGTTTCTTCGTGAAATTCCTTAGCGTCGGGCGCGAGATGGAAGTAGAGGTAACCGCCAAATAACTCATCCGCACCTTCGCCAGAAAGCACCATCTTGATGCCCATGGCTTTGATTTGTCGGGCCATGAGGTACATGGGGGTGGACGCTCGAATGGTCGTGACATCATAGGTTTCGATGTGACGAATGACGTCTTCAATGGCATCAATTCCCTCTTGAATGGTAAAGGCCAATGGGTGATGAACCGTTCCTATGTGGTCGGCAACCTTCTGTGCTGCAGCGACATCGGGACTTCCTTCTAGTCCAATACTAAAGCTGTGCACACGTGGCCACCAGGCTTCGCTGTTGCCATCATCCTCAATACGGTTTTTGGAGAAATTCTGAGCAATTGCCGCAATGACACTGGAATCGAGGCCGCCGCTGATCAGCAAGCCATACGGGACGTCACCCATCAAATGGGTGCGAACAGATTCGGTCAATTGGGCACGGAGTTCTTCTTTGTCGTATGCTTTCTTCGGAGCGTTATCCCAATCCATCCATGCTTCTTGGAAGTAGCGAACGGGCGCATCATCGGACGACTTCCAATAATGACCCGGAGGGAATTCAGAAACATCTTCGCAGAGGTGCTCTATTCCTTTCATCTCCGAGGCGACCAGCAGGGCGCCGTTTTTATCATGGCCGAAGTAAAGGGGGATGATGCCAATGGAGTCTCGAGCGATTATCCAGGATTGGTCGCGGGGATCGAACAACACAAAAGCAAACATGCCTTCGAGATCGTTGACGAGTTCTGCACCTTTCTCGCGGTAAAGCGCCAAGATTACCTCGCAATCACTCCCGGTCTGGTACGGATAATTCGCCGTGGACTTCCGAATGGTTTTATGGTTGTAGATCTCACCATTCACGGCGAGTGCTGTTTGATGCTCGGGATCGATCAACGGTTGAGAACCACTCGTTACATCGACAATTGCGAGTCTTTCGTGCACAAGTACGGCCGAATCATTTTGATACACGCCCGACCAATCTGGACCCCGGTGGCGTTGAAGTTTGGAGATCTGAAGCGCATTGGAGCGCATTTGTTCAGGAGTACCCTGATCGTTGAGTATGGCAGTGATGGAACACATGTTTGTCGATATAGATGTCGTAAATACGCAAATCGCATCCGTAAGTTTCATCTTTTGTCAAAAAATCCGGCTTAGTTTTGTGTCAACCTCAAGAAAATGA
>CAJQKK010000018.1 GCA_905478895.1 uncultured Flavobacteriales bacterium
CGTTGTGGGTTATCGAACATAAATTTTCGAATGTGCTCCTCAGAGAGGCCCTCCTCGATAAGACGAGGCAAAAACTTGTGCTTAATCCACTGCCATCCCGGACCGAATCCGTAAACAGTGTGATGGGATCGACGACCCATGTCGTTGCAAAGCATCAGCTGGTCTTCAAAACCATCCGCAACCAATTGCTTTAGAAGTTCAACGCGGACGCTGTCAGGGTAGTACTTTGCCTTCCCAGGACCGTCATATATGAGTGATGCTCCTGTTTCAAGCATCTTGCGGTGGTACCAAAGATCTGGATTTCGGTCGACATGGGCAATCGACATCCTGGTCAAATCGAAGCCTTCAGCTGCAGCAATTTCCAGTTGCTCAATTCCCATCGTTCCATTCGTTGTATGCGTGCTTATGGGCGCGCCTGTTTCTTGGGCTGCTTGCACAGCAGCTCGGATGACCATGTCTTCGCCATCGGTGACATGCATGTAAGCGGTGCCTACCTTTATCCATCCCGCTCGAGCGTCGGTGCCATCGATTCCCAGTGTCAGGTCGTGAATCATCTCGCTCGCAATGTCCTCCACGCCACGCGAAGTGATGTTGTCTTCCATCCCGTGCTCTTGGCATATATAACCGGTGCACGCAATGACGTTCACTCCGGAAGTTTTTGAAGCCTCAACCATCCAAGCCCCGTTACGACCCCATGACTTTGGCGTGGCTTCCACGATCGTTCCCCCGCCAATCTGAGCGAACTCAGAAAGCATCTGAACACCTTTTTCATAGTTGTCGAGCAGGTGGTCCTCCTCGACTTTGCTGCCGTGACCCTGGGGGCTGGTGAAGATGTGTTCATGCGGCAACGTGTATCCCGCAGAAGCTGAGTCGATGTCTCCTAGGAGAGTTCGTAGAATCGCCACTTTGGCTCCTTTGCACATTTGTTCAGTAATTTTTGATCTATTGTGCGAAATCTAACGGAGACAAAAAAGAATGTCAAACTACGCTGATCAGGAAGGAAACGTAATTTGACCCAGAGCCTTTTGTTACATATGTTTATTGTGAAAGTGCACATCTGTTCCCAAATGATTGGAGGTCTCTGCCGTGAGGCTTCAATTGGCGTTAGACGAAAAATCTCTGGTTGCGGCTCTTGAGGTATTGGACGCTATCGGAAATGAAGTGGACATTATCGAATGTGGCACAGTTCTGCTCATGTCAGAGGGCCTTCGCGCCATCGCAGAAATCAAGAATAGATTTCCTGAAAAGCCCGTTTTGGCGGATACCCGGATTGCCCGAGCGGGAAGCCTCTTCTCCAAATTAGCCTGCGAGGCAGGCGCAGACGCCGTTACCGCCGTAGCCGAAGCTCCCGATGACGTGTTGCACGAATGTCGAAGCGCAACACTTGCCGAATCCGCGAAATTCGAAATTGAATTGAACCACTCGGCCACTTTCGAAGAAATTAGGAGAACTCTACTTTTCTCGCCAGATTCAATAATTGTTCATCACAATAATGGGATCGACTTTCGCCATGATGGATGGATTCGCTCGGCTCTGAACTTCCTTTCAGAAGAACGTGAAAAGAGTCGCGTTGGAATATCTCTCGCCGGAGGGATGGGGCCAGAACAACTTCGGGACCTCGATAAAAACTGGGGAATCTCTACGGTGGTTGTCGGAAGCTCAATTACCGCAAGCTCTAATCCCGCTCGAGCCCTGGAGCTTTGCAAGCTCGAATTAGTCGGACTTGAAGGAGAATCTATTGCGGTATGACGTTAGTGCGTATGGCGAAATGGGACTCCGCCTGAAAACGAAGCGCGGAGAATCACTGGCCAAGGCCGAGACCTTTGATGTCGAAATTGTTGGTTCCGAATTCAATGTTGTCTCGAATGTGACATCTCTTGGCCATCGGGTCGGTCTCATGAGCGCGGTCCCGTCGAACGCGTTAGGTCAACGCATTCTCCATGCATGCAGGCAAAATAATGTGGGCACCGAATTGATTGAGATCTCGGAGATTCACCACCGCGCAGGCGTCTATTTTGCGGAGACTATGGTGGAGCCGCGAGTTTCTCAAGTTCTTTTCGATCGGAAAGATTCTGCTTTTAGCCAACATCATCCAAGCTCGACGATAGTTGATCAACTTCTCGATTCGCGGATCATTTTCTTGACGGGAATTACCGCCGCTCTATCTCCGATTACGCGCGAGACAACGTTCCTCCTGGCTCGAGAAGCCAGGTCTAGGAATGTCAAGGTGTGTGTAGATACCAATTTTCGAAGTCGACTGTGGAGCGTTGCCGAGGCCTCGGAAACCTTGCGAGAGCTAGTTTCGCTCGCGGATATTTGTATCGCCCCTACACGAGATATCGAGGCCCTTTTCGCTGGGTCGACTGACCCTATCGAAAATGCGCGCCTAATGTCCCAACTTTCGCCTGCGGAGACAATCTGCGTAACGGATGGCGCTCGTGGCGCATACCTATTGAGAGACGGAACAGTTTTGCATGAACCAGCGTTAGTGGTTGAGATTGTCGACAGACTGGGCGCAGGAGATGCATTCGCGGCGGGAGTCCTGCACTCGCTACTCACGCAAAAGGACGAATCCACCTTAACTTTCGGGACCAGTATGGCCGCAGTAGCACTCTCATCAAATGGTGAACAGGTATCTATCTCCGCACGCGAACTTGATTCAATTTGTCAAAAAACTAACCCAGACGTTCTGAGGTGAGTAAGGAAAACATGAACGCAAAAAATACTGAGACTCTAGACCCAATCAAGATTGCAACCGATATCCGGCGCCGCGTCACTGAACTTACGCTCTTGAACAATGGGTGCTATCTGAGCCAAGCTCTTTCTTCTGCGGAAATTTTGGGGACTCTTTACGGGAGGGTGTTAAATTTCGAGCGTCTCAAGTCTCCCCTCAAATCCCCCCCATTAATTGGCGTACCAAACTCGCTAACAGAGTCTTCTCCTTCGGGTGGAAGATTTCATGGCGCGAAAGGTCCAGACTTAGACCGTTTCTTGATTTCCCCCGCGCATTACGCAGTGGCAATTTACGCGGCTTTAGAAGCAACAGGCCGCTTAGAGAGTGGTGCACTCAAGACTTTCAACACGGATGGCAGCACGCTCGAAATGATTGGGGCAGAGCATTCTCCTGGCTTTGAGCTCACGACCGGCTCATTTGGGCAGGCTTTATCGCAATCAGCAGGAATTGCTTTTGCACGAGCCCTTCGAGGCGAATCAGGAAAGACGGTCGTTTTTGTCTCGGATGGAGAGCTTGAAGAGGGCCAGACATGGGAAGGTGTGCAGGCAGCAGCGATGTTTGATTTACACAATCTCTTCATGGTCATTGACGTAAACGGTCAGCAAGTTGATGGTTTGACCGCTGAAATCATGAACATCGAGCCAATCCACGAGAGATTTGCCGCGTTCAATTGGAACGTGTTTCGAGTCGATGGCCACAATCCGGATGAAATCGAGCAGGCGTTTCAAGACGGTGCACAACAGAGCGGTCCAACCGCGATCGTTTGCGATACAAATTCCTCTCAGGGCATCCCCTACCTCGAGCGCTACGCGCCGAAGCTCCATTAC
>CAJQKK010000019.1 GCA_905478895.1 uncultured Flavobacteriales bacterium
GTGTGAGCGTGCCCAATGGCTGCTCCATCACAACGCGTCCCAAAGCATCGGTTACTTGCACGCTGACAGCGGCATCGCGTTCCAATTGGAACGTGAGCCACGTTTGGTCTTGCGCTGGGTTCGGCGCGAGGGTCAATGCCTCTGCGGCATCTCCAAACGTCAAGTTGAGCGCTCGGTGCTCCATGCCGCCTTGCCACTCAATGGTTTGGTCCGCCAATCGGCCATTGAATGCAAACGACAGCGTTTCTCCTAGTTCCAAACCGAATGCATTTTCATCGGATGGATCCGCACCAAAGACCGCTGTGGTCATGAGGAAACCGCCCTCCAAGATTTCCATCTGAGCGATGACTTCTCCCGAAGCATTGAGGACATCGACGGTTTCACCTGCTGCTGTGAGCGACGACAATCCGTTGAGGACCATGTACGATGGATTGCGCTTGGTGTCTGATGCGGTGAGGCCGTTGAGGTCTTCCCCGACCAGCGTCTTGACCCAGTACCCAAATCCATTCTCGAGTTCTTGCAGTGTATTGAGGAAAGAGAGTCCGTTTGGATCGAAGACTTGCGAGCCTTCGTCGAATCCAGTGACGTAGACCAAGTTATCGTCTGAAATGAGATCAGCGAAATAATTCGCCGGGTCGCTGTCCTCTGCATTGGGGTATCCAATGAGGTTCCAGCCAGCGTTGAGTTCCGGACGGTAGTTCACGGGCAACGAAGAACCGCCCACTTCCAACACATCGTCTTCGGCCACCTTCACCCAATAGCCGTATCCATTGTCAACGCTGCTCATGGTGTTCAAGAACGACAGTCCGTTGGGATCGTAGAACTGAACTCCATTTTGGAAGCCCGTGACGTACTGCAAATTATTCGATTGCAGCCCGCTAAACAACGTTTCGATGTCTCCATCACTCAATGACCGGTCAATGGAAATCAAGTTCCATCCGGCATTCAAGTTGATGACGTCGAGGCCTGCAGAAATATCGAGCGTCAAACTCACCGCGTCGCTTGCGTTGCCATTCACGTCGTAATGCACCGCTGTGTAGGTGTATGAATTGCCCGCTAAGACGGTGTTGTCCACCACCAAGGTGTCCGCTCCCACTTCTGCACTGAATCCTGCATCACTGAAAATCTCTGTGTATGCGTAATCTTCCTCTGCAGGGGATGGCCAGCTCAGTTGAGCCTCACCCGTTTCCAATACTAAGCCATTGAGATCGGGGTTTTCTGGCGCCAAGTTGTCGACGGCTTCGCCGCACATGACATTCGAGTACCAGTACACGTCCTCGTTGTCTGTATGGGCGACCACGGTATAGCAACTGGTAAAGCTGCCAAAATCATTGGTGTTTCCGAGCGCTTCCGCCTGATAGGCATAACCGGAGAACCCTTGCGCCGGCATGGTGCCGAGCAGCTCCCAATTGCCATCGTCCAACGAAGCAATGCTCTCCCCTGTGGGATCATAATGCCGCCAAACCGCGTAATGCGAAATGTTGTCGGTGATGATGCTGTTGTCAAACGCACTGGCATCAAACGTCAAGCCCAACACATATCCTTGGTCCTGTGGGGAGTCGCTTGCTGCTTGCAACGTCGCTGCACCGTCCGGCGCTGGCGATCCGCCCCAACCTGCGTTGTTCGGCCCACCATAGGCGCCCATGTCTGCGCGCAAACCGCCCATACCGTATGGCATGTTCTGATCGGTGTTCCATGGCATCGCTGCGTCTACACACGGTGAGTATGCCTCGAGCATGTAGGAGCCTTCTTGGAATTGGGGGTAGTCATCCGAATACACGTAATGACTAACTACTGCTTCGTTGCCCCAGTACCACCAATCACTAGCATTCAATGAAAGAATTGAGTTCTGGATACTTCCTGTTGCATAATCAAGGTCTACCTCCCAAGCGGGCCCGCCATTTTCCACAACTGTGATATATGAGAAATCCACTGGCAAATCAGTTGTAATCCCGCTTTGTCCATTTGCGGCCACAATGGTGTTTTCGAGGATAATCTGGCCTCCGTTGCCTTCGGCAACAATCCCTGACATTGCGTGTTCGGAAACCATCGAATGCTCCATGTCTAAATTCGAGTAAGCTCCAGATAAATGTATACCATGTCCATTCGAACCGTTAACATCAGACTGGTTTAATTCAAGATGAATAGATTTATCAGAATAGATATTCGTGAAATCACAAGAGTTTGCTAACAAATTTGTAAACCCTCCTTCCGAAGCGTCCTGAGTCAATTGATAAATTCTAAAATTCTTGGCCTGTGCATTTATAGCTCCTGAAGTTGTCCAGTAATACCCATAATAGCGAAAATCTATTCTGCTCCCAGCAGTGAGATACTCGTAACTATGAATCGCCTCCTTGCGCCAATCATAAGTATATGGGGCGAAGTCAGAGCTGTATTGCGTTTCATTGTGAATTACGCGATACCATGAATTGTTGTCTTGTGTCGATTTGTAGTCCCAGTAGTTATATGTGTTATAAGAAGCGTCAAGAAGATTATTGTCAATCTCTATATAGTACCAACCATCTTCAGGGACTATAATAGGTGCGACAGACCAGCCATCCGTGTTAAATGAAATATTAGTCTGAACAGCATTCAACCCTAACACACCATTATCCACCATAATCCTTGGTTCTCCGCCGTATTCACCCCAATCAGAAATTAAATTAGCGAAATCCGACTCATTTTGTGCGAAGTCCCAGGCAACCTCATTAACCGTATTCCTCAGTCTTTCGATGCGCACTTCATCTATGTAAGTGTACATTTCATTGGAGTACGTCTCATTCACTGAATTATGATGCCTAATTCTAAAGTTCATCACCTCTCCCTCATTGAAAAAATGATTCGCTCGAGCTAAGCGAGTATGCGAACTATTGCCCTCAATATCAATTGGTGAGGTATACAATGTCAGCCAATCATCGCCGTCCAAAACATCAATTGTCATGAAGCAGTTACGTTCGTAGCGATCACTTTCATAGGTGAAGCTAAACTCATAATCCCCTGATGATGGAGCAACTGGGGCGTCCTCGAGATATAGATAGCCGTTGCCTCCTGTATTCGAGTAAAACCTCAGATAATAGTCCCCAACATTTGATTGCAAGGAATAAGATGAACTTGATGTTCTGTAAAAATCATCACAACCGTATGAGCTATACTGATCTGTTGAACCTAAAACATCATAATTATTATGTTCATCGTAACAATTGAAATCATATCCGCCAGCACTTGATTCAAAGTTATTGTAATAGACCGTATTAGGATCTGAAATGTTCCCCGGAGTAATTGGGTTTTCAATTGAGGATAAAACATTCAAGTCGCCTATTGCGCAAGATGCTAATTCTGCGCTCGGACAATTCAATTTGATACTTTCGATTGTAGAATTAGCAATTGAAGCCGTATCACTCATGAAAATCACTAATTGATCCAAAACTTCACAATTATCCATGTCTAGTGCACCCTCCGTAATGACGATTGTACGAGCTCCGACACCATCCATAATTGTTGGTCTTTGGATTAGTATACCCGCCGCTTCACTATTCGTTGTGGATGCTGATGTTGACTCATCAAGTTGATAAATTCTAAAATTCTTGGCCTGTGCATTTATAGCTCCTGAAGTTGTCCAGTAATACCCATAATAGCGAAAATCTATTCTGCTCCCAGCAGTGAGATACTCGTAACTATGAATCGCCTCCTTGCGCCAATCATAAGTATATGGGGCGAAGTCAGAGCTGTATTGCGTTTCATTGTGAATTACGCGATACCATGAATTGTTGTCTTGTGTCGATTTGTAGTCCCAGTAGTTATATGTGTTATAAGAAGCGTCAAGAAGATTATTGTCAATCTCTATATAGTACCAACCATCTTCAGGGACTATAATAGGTGCGACAGACCAGCCATCCGTGTTAAATGAAATATTAGTCTGAACAGCATTCAACCCTAACACACCATTATCCACCATAATCCTTGGTTCTCCGCCGTATTCACCCCAATCAGAAATTAAATTAGCGAAATCCGACTCATTTTGTGCGAAGTCCCAGGCAACCTCATTAACCGTATTCCTCAGTCTTTCGATGCGCACTTCATCTATGTAAGTGTACATTTCATTGGAGTACGTCTCATTCACTGAATTATGATGCCTAATTCTAAAGTTCATCACCTCTCCCTCATTGAAAAAATGATTCGCTCGAGCTAAGCGAGTATGCGAACTATTGCCCTCAATATCAATTGGTGAGGTATACAATGTCAGCCAATCATCGCCGTCCAAAACATCAATTGTCATGAAGCAGTTACGTTCGTAGCGATCACTTTCATAGGTGAAGCTAAACTCATAATCCCCTGATGATGGAGCAACTGGGGCGTCCTCGAGATATAGATAGCCGTTGCCTCCTGTATTCGAGTAAAACCTCAGATAATAGTCCCCAACATTTGATTGCAAGGAATAAGATGAACTTGATGTTCTGTAAAAATCATCACAACCGTATGAGCTATACTGATCTGTTGAACCTAAAACATCATAATTATTATGTTCATCGTAACAATTGAAATCATATCCGCCAGCACTTGATTCAAAGTTATTGTAATAGACCAATTCATATGGAGTGTCAAAAACCACAGTTTGTGGATTGTAGCTATGAACGAGGTTAACAAGGTCTAATTCGTCTCCCGGACCAATCAGAATATTTCCTCCATTGAATGTAATGGGCTCTAAATCGGTTCCTTGACACATGAAGTCTCCATCAATCTGAAAACCGAAACCTAAGGCATCAATAACAACCCCTGGCTCAATCGTCAACGTACACCCCTCCGGCACCGTGACATTTCCCACCAACGTAAACGGCGAATCCGCCAATGACCATGTCACATCGCACACCTCTCCGCTCACCTCCGAAATCCCCGTCGCGGTCAACGGAATGGTGATGACCGAATTGTTGGGATCGT
>CAJQKK010000020.1 GCA_905478895.1 uncultured Flavobacteriales bacterium
AGAATGGAATCCTCAGAGGCCCTCTTTGTTTTCCTTTCACCAGAGCGTCTGTCCATGTCCTCCTTTCGTAGGCGTTTGCACAACATGCACAGCTACAACGTGTACTTCTCATACGGGGTCATCGATGAAGTGCATTGCGTATCGGAATGGGGCCACGATTTCCGATTCTCCTATTTGCATTTGGGGCGGAACCTGTACAACTTCGTACAGGGTAAAAACAAACCCATCTCCCTGTTTGGGCTTACAGCCACGGCATCGTTTGACGTGCTTGCCGACGTGGAAAGAGAGCTATCTGGAAGCGGCAAATTCCCACTTGATGCAGATGTAATTGTACGCCACGAAAACACCAACCGGCTGGAGCTCCAATTCAAGGTTGAAATGGTGCCTGTAGCATTTAAAGAAGACGCCTTTTACGATAAGAACAAACGCCTGCCACAGCACCTGCCCAAGGCAATCAACATCACCAACCACTGGCCGCAATTTGACAGCAAAGGAGCATTTGTTGCCCAGTATGTACGAGAAGATATTCGTGGATACGTGGATGAGGCGCAACAACGGAATCACGTCGAAGCCATGGCGGCACGATTTGCAGAACGGCAAGCGAGCGAAGAAGGGGCTGATTTGGACATTACCCTTCCCGCACACACACCGTATTTTGAAGAAGGGGAATCATTTGAAAATGCCGGAATTATTTTCTGTCCCCACGTACAAAAAACAGGACTTTCGGTGCGAGAAGTTGAAAAACGCACGAAAGCCATTGGCATCCCTGAGGTAGCCTCCTACTCTGGAAAGCACTCAGACCATGAGGCAGATGAGAACCTCTCGAAATTCCGAAAAAACAAAAGCCCACTGATGGTGGCCACGAAAGCATTCGGCATGGGAATGGACAAGCCTAACGTCAGGTTCACCGTGAACATGAATTACTCGAGTTCATTGGAATCTTTTGTCCAGGAGGCAGGCAGAGCCGGAAGGGATAGAAAGTTAGCCGTATCGTCGATATTAATCTCGGATTACAACCTCGTTCAAATCAGCAGAAGCTACCCTGGTTACGACTACCCGATCGGCATCATGAAGACCAAATGGTTCCATGCCGACGATTTGGACACCATCCTCGATCATTTCAATATTGATATTGACGAGCAACACCTCGTTCGAGCAACGCCATCCCAAGACGTGGTCAAATTGTATTGTGCGAAAGACAACCGAATGTTCGCTTTCAAAGAATGCAATGCAACCTGTCCTGAGTTTCAACGATGTGAATTGAGAAAAGTAGCCGATGAATCCAGAGGATGGATGAGCGAAAAAGAGCTGTTATCGTCCATTGCCCGACAGGGCCTAAAATTGAGTCGAAAGCATTTCCAATACCTGAACGCCGACTATCAGACTATGATGTTCTTTTTCAATTCGTCATTCAAAGGTGATTTTGAAGAAAAACAGTACATGTTTAAGCTGCTCAGCGTTTTACAGATGACTGTACAGGTCAAAGATTCAGCCATTCAGAAAGAAGCAACGGGATTTTTGGATGAACTTTTATCCATTAAACCGGGAACAAGACTCACGCTAACCATTCCATTTTCCCCTGCCGATGAAGTCGATTTGCAGAAAGCCATCTATCGGATGACCTGCATCGGATTAGTTGATGACTTCACCTACGACTTCGATGGCCAATTCAAGGCTGTCTCAATCCGAAAGGAAAAAGGGGGATACTTCGAAGGCCTGAGGCAATTTTTACTGCGTTACTTCACCAATGATCGCGCAGAGCTGGAAATTAACAGAGCAGCTACCCTTCCAGTAAATGCTCCAGACTCCGAACCGATCCGTCAAGAAATTTATCAATGCCTCGCGTACCTCACTGAATTTGTTTACGAGAAAATCTCTGAGAAAAGGAAACGAGCCCTGGATGACATGCGTGATTTTTGCATGGAAGGGGTGCGTGATGGCGGAACTTGGCTAGAGAGAAATGAGCACCTGAAAGACTTCCTCTACTATTACTTCAATTCTAAGTATGCGAAGGCAGATTATGCAGCCGATAACGGAGAACCCTTTTCTTTACTAACCGACACGGAAGAAGGAAAATATTCACACCATGCCCTCGTCTTAAAATACATGCGTGTGATCGACGACGATATTACAGGAATTGGCACCCCCTTGGACAACATCAAACACCTCTATGGTGCGGTGCGCTTAATCCGACGTTCACTGACAGACTCGAATCCAACGCTAGACTTGTTGGATACATTCTGCATTAGTTACCTAGGGGTTAAGAGCAATCAAAATCTTCGGGATCAGCAAGAATTGAGGTACTGGGAAGGCATGATCGAATTCTCGGAAAGAATGGGTGATGAAAGGGAATTCTGGAACCTATTCGATGAATTCAATCGGTCACTGGCACGCCTAATCGACTCACATGAACTTGATCGATTGAGTGGCCAAACTCAAGTGCTCATTCATGCCCGCCGTCTACATCAAATCAAAACCAAATACCTAGGAATCCGTGAATAATAGCTCATACAATGAAACGCTCATTCAACTCGAGCAAAATTTGAAAGATCTCGCTTCCGCGCGAAACCAAGTTCTCAGCGTTGCGAATCAAGGAGAAGCCATAGTTACGGCATTTGCCAAAGTTCTGAAATCGTTGGACGATTTTTTGGCAACCGCCTCATTCGACCAAACCTCATTTGAAGATAGCATCCAGCAACGATTCAATGAAGCAAATGAATCGTTCAAAAAATTCAACGCTGGACTGGAGTCGCAATTGAATGAATTGGGAAAGGGTCGAGAAAACGCTAACAATGCGGTGAATGAAGCCATGCTTGAAGAAGCAAAAAAGGTGACAGAAGCGGTTCTCAGCTTCAATGCGTCAATTGAACAGAAGAAAGAATCATTCGGTGATTTCTTGACCAATCTGCAGGAATCAATTTCTAAAAATGAGAAGAAGGTCATCAAGCAGTTTAGTTCATTAGAAAAGGAGGTGAAAGGCACAACCGAACAATTAGCCAATCTTGACTTGACAACCCAGTTAGAGGCAACAGAAAATCGCCTCAAGGAGACGCTTGATCAACTTCAAATCAAGACCCTGACCGAGATTACGACATTGAAAGAAATTTTCGATAGTACCCATAAATCGTTTCAGTCTAGTTTGGCCCAGAACCGTAAAGATGTCAAAGCTGCGTTAAAATCGCTCGATCAAACCGAATCCCAAAAACGATTAGAGGAAAAACTGGACAAGATGAGCTACAAGCAAACCCTGGTCTTCATCGGCGTCATACTCTCTGCCGCTCTATCACTTGCGTCATTTTTGATGTAAGCGGAACAATTCTTTGGCTTCGCACTATTGCATGTATTTGCGCAACTCGCTTTCCGCACCGAGTTGATCCATAATCGCTTCGATTTGTTCGTAGGAATCAATGTGGCCCGTTTCGATGATAATGTTTGTCAATTGACTAATGGAATCGATTTGTGACAACCCAGATGTCGTGTAGGCAATCCAAGCTAAAACCAGTTCATCAATGACTCGATGCAACAAGTAGGTATATTGAATGGGGGCAATTCCCTCCAGGGACCCACTGCGGGCGTTTTCAATGTAGGGCGCAAAATCAGAGAAGCGTTGTGCCCCAACGCGCACATCTTGAGCTACCCATTTTTCTAAATTATGAACAACCTCTGATCCTGCGACTTGTCCATACAACTTCATGATTTGCTGATATCCATCGTCCCAAGAATCAGAGCTTAAGTTGAGGGCCTTATCGAACATGCATTCAATCGTAAACTTTCGGTAAAAGATGTTGAGAACAATCTTGTAAGGGAGCTCGTGGGAGGAATAACGATCCCTCCAGATGCTGAGGTTTGAAGAAGCTTCTTGGATTGTTTTTGTTAAGTCGATATTCATGTTTTCACTTGGATGATTCTTGAATTAGATTTCTTGGGCGGTACATCGGAGCGCTCGCTGCGATTATAAACAAGGAATTTGAGGGAACTGCCGCCTCTAATACTACCCGTCCACCGCGATTTGAATTCCAGCCAATTCGTAAAGGAAGTCTTGTCTCGATTGGAATATTCTTCCAAGGTCATGGCCTTCAACCTCTCAATAGGCCATGCATTCAAGAAGTCATCTTGAATGGCCTGGAATTCTTCAGGAGTGAATTGAAACGGCATAAGACAAGTTTACAATCATTCACAACAGGACCCAATACTTTTTGAAAACAAAACAAGAAGTGGTTTCGCCCAGAGCTGCCTCTTTTCGTAGCTTTAGGCGACCATGACGATTCACACCGCCAACCTCCACGCCCGACTTTGGGACATCGCCAATACCCTGCGGGGCAAGATGGGCGCCGATGAATTTCGGGACTACATCTTGGGCTTCATCTTTTACAAGTACTTGAGTGAGAAGATGAACAGCTATGCCGACGAGCTGCTCAAGCCAGACGGCAAGCTCTATGCGCAACTGAAAGAAGGCACGGCGCAGGGCGATGAATACTTGAAAGCGATCCGCGGGGAGGCGTTGGACAAGCTGGGGTACTTTTTGAAGCCGTCGGAGTTGTTTGGCGAATT
>CAJQKK010000021.1 GCA_905478895.1 uncultured Flavobacteriales bacterium
GAAGAAATTGTTGAGCTGGCGTTCCGATGATATGGTCTCTGGAGCTCCGCTTGAATCAATCCACCTGGTATCACCAGCAGTGAGCGCATCTTTAAGGGATTGAATCAGTTGGTTTAAGACATGGTCTCGCTCATGCGTAACTAGTTGCTTTACGACCAAGTCATCGGAGTACTTTTCTAATATCCATTCGTAAAGGAGCACCTCTCGCATTAGCTGTTCCAACAACTCAGTCGTGCCAACCTGAACAATCACCTCCGGGAATTCGGTGTTCGGTAATGCGAGGCTGAGTTTGGAGTCAAGCAGGACATGGCAGGTACCGTTTCCTAGTCGCGCAATTTGTTTGGTGTTTTCACTTCTGCCGTGTAGCACAAAATGCATGAAGCGAGGCGCACCACTTCGAATAAAATGGCCGCGGGATAAAGCCGGTGCAAGGGCGATGCGATTTACGATTTCGTCGCATAGATCCACTTCATTGGAAAGATGCTTGGTCGCAATGCGGAGTTCGTTTTGGATGTTGACATCGGTGCCCTCAACAAAAACCACCTTGCCTCGGTGCTTCAAAAATTGGATGATGTTTTTGTCCAAAAGCTGCTCAATGGTTTGCTTCGATTCCTTTCCGCAAACAGCGACGAGGTATTTCTCGAGGGCCTTCGTATTGAAAGAGCTTCCTTCTCGACCGAAAATATTGGTCAAGAGGATGGTCCGGATGGCGACACGAGCAAAAGCAGGGTGAATCTCTTTGTGGGCATCGGCTCTTTGGATGGAGCGTTCCGCAGCCTCCCAAAGCAGTTTATCGGGATTCGAATTGCTGAATACGACGTGTGCTAATCGATCTACGGCATAGTCCACTAAATCAGCGGGGGAGAAAAATGAATGGCCGAAGGAGGCAATGGTACCCGTTCCTTTTGCCGAGAGAAAACTGAATACAGAGCGTTCATTTTGTCCGTATTTCTGAAGTAGGGAGATGGTAAGAAATGAAGACAGACCATCAAAGGGTGCAATGGACTGCAATTCTTCCTGCGCCAGTTGAATGAACGAATCAGGAATGAGCTTTGCATCGGCAATAATCTTATTTGCTGCCTTGATCGAACTAGATTTTCCGCGTGTTTCAATGGCGCCGAGCCGCGAAGAAATCAATTTGAGCAGGGTGGTTGGGGGCTCATTGAAGTTCAGGGTCAAAAACCGACCGCTTACCTTCTCCCATTCCATGCTATCGGCAGCGCTGGCACTGGAAGCATAGCTGTCAATGTTTTGGTGAAGCGTGCCAACCCAGCAGATGTTGCTCTTTGGGTCGTTGATGAACTCGGCAAGTCTTTGAAATACGTAAGTCTCAACTTTGGGGTTGTTGTTCAGAGCATATTCGACAAACTTCCCAAGCTCGTCTACCAATATGTAAAGCTTCGCATGCTTTGTTGCGAGCTCTGATAGTTCGCCTTGTATAGCTTCAATATCAGATTTTGGATTCATTTCAAGCGCTTCTGTGAGGGCGTGCTTGATGGATTGGGGTTTGCCAATGAGTTTGAGGAATCCGACGTTTTTCTGGCGCTTCTTGCTCTTGAAAAAGGACTTTCTCCCCGAGATCGATTGCTCCAGCGCAACGAGAAATGAACTTTTTCCTGTGCCATAGGACCCGATGAGGTTGTAGCAATTACCAGGTGTTTTATTCGGCTCGACAAGTTCCGTGAAAATGCGCTGCGCATTGTCCGTGACGATGTAGTCGAAATCCAAGTCTTGATCTCGGATGATATTGGTCGAAATCAGCATGCGAGTTCAGGTTGGTGGTTGATGAAGAATTCGAGCGGAGAACTACTCGAGTAACATTGGACTTCGCGCAAACCGGCATCGTCTTTGAACACAAAGATTTCTGGATAGCTGAGGCAAACTTGTTCCACCCGCCTCAAAAACATCTCACGATCCATAATCAGGGGATAGCCGATTTGATCGAACAGCCGGTCAAGTGAAGCTGACGGCGCATCGAAGCATTGCATGAGCATGCAAGCAAACAAAGGCTCATTGATTTGTTTTGATGCGAGGTGATTCAGTTCATAAACGGTTTCGTTCTCGCTTTTGAAGTTCGTTTTCTGAATGAGACCTAGGTCGGTCAAGAGGTTCGTCATTGACTCTTCTGTGCCCTTCGCATTTACCTTCAGGCAATAGTTATCTACGAGCACCCGCAAGTCACTTTTGAGAGAGTTTGCCGAAGGTGGCTTTTTTTCGGATTCGTGGATCCAGGTGGTTAAGCCCCGCAATACTTCACTTTCCGTGAAAGTTCGTGACGACTTTCGTTTGAAGAATTCACGGAAGAAAAACGGATACATACTTCCGTACTCACCCTGCAGGAGCGAGAGGTGCAAGAGCCAAAGTGAGTCCTTGCTTTCCAGAAAAGGATCGATTGCGGGGCCGTCCGAATTCTCGATAATCAACCGAGATAGAGGGGTTAATTTCCCTTCTGCGTTGATCAACTGAAAAGCATAAATCCAATAGCGGATGGCCAAGACCATATTCTTTCCAACCCCTAATTCCACTACTGCTTCGGGTTGTGTGAAGGCTGTAATTCCTTCTTTCTGCACCAAGTTTAGTCCTTTGTGAAGCCAAGTGGCTCTGCACGCGAATGTTTCGTGTCCCGCAAATCGTAATACCCCCACTGTGAATCGTTTTTGTTGTCCCACTGGTGGAATACTCACCAGTGGGAACAAACTTAATTGACTCCTTTCCGTCTCCCAAATCATATTCCCTTTTCCTTCTCACAAGATTTCAACACAACGAAAGTTCTTCTTTTCTGTCAATGGGAATGAGCTGATTTTAACTTCGAAACGTTTCACTTTGTATTAGTAGCAATCGCACATACCCCATGAACCCCAAACTCCACACCGCCCTGCGCATCGTCTTCGCGCTGTTCCTCATCGTTTCAGGAGCCAAGCACTTGTACACGGTGTATTGGGGCGATCCGACCATCATGGCAACGGGCCAATTGGAACAGGGCATCGCCGTCTGCACCCACGACGAATTCACGGCGGACATTCCGGCCAATCAGGTTCTCAAATCTGTTTTGATACGCATGGCGCGTCTGCCGGGGATGGACAGCACCTTGGCATCGGAGGCCCGGCGCACGGCGTTGCGCATGGCCGAGGTGACATTGGTTGATCCAGATGTGCGCATGCTTGGCCGTGTCCGCATTCACCGAAACAACCGCTTTTACGGCTTCTTGCTAAGCATTTGCCGGCTCATCCTCGATGCAACTTCCGTTGCGGAAAGCCGCAACTCGCTGGAAGCCGCTGAACAGCAATTTTATGGGGTGGTGGAGGAGCGGTTGTTTGATCTGTTTGAAATGTTCGTTCGAAATTTTTACACGAAACAACTTGCCGGGGAAGGATGGACGCATTTTGGACGGCGCCATTTCGAATGGCAATGGGAAGCTTTGACGGCAGACGCCAAAAGTTTGCTGCCGCGCATGGAAACGGACATCACCCTCGAGCATCCCGACCGTAAAATTATCATGGACACGAAGTTTTATGGTTCAGGCGGGATCTCGAAGGATAAGTTTCAGTCCACCAACATGTACCAGCTCAACAGCTATGTCACACAGTGCGCGATACGCGCGCATCGGGCCATCGCCGAAGGCAACGCCCCCGCCCATCCACACGACATCGATGCCGAAGGCATGCTGCTCTACGCCACGGTCGATGACAACGACTTTCACCACAAATACAGCATGCCGCCGCACACGATGGCTGTCGCCACCGTCAACCTCTCCCGCGATTGGCGCACCATTGAATCACGGTTGTTGGAGGTGATTGAAGTGTTTTAGGCAACGACGCAGTTACGGCGTTAACCTAATTTCACTCAATCACAACCTGACGCGAAATCACAGCGTCTTTCGCATCGAAAACCAAGGTGTAGGATCCCTTTGGGAACGACGATACATCAATGGTTGATGACGACGCATTCAACAGCTCATACATCTGCTTGCCTTGGGCATCGAAAAGCGCGATGCGCCTGATCGAAGAGGAGGGAAGTTCGGTGCTGAAATGGATGACGTCTGTCGCGG
>CAJQKK010000022.1 GCA_905478895.1 uncultured Flavobacteriales bacterium
TCATGGCGGTCATCTTTCAGCTCGGTGAAACACCGTTGCCGAAGTACATCGACCGACCGGTAGGTCCAGACGATCGCGAGCGGTTCCAGACCATCTACGCCAAAAACCTCGGGGCTGTTGCTGTCCCTACGGCGGGCCTGCACTTCTCTAAACAATTGCTGAAACGCCTCGAAATCAAAGGCATTGACATGTCTTTCCTCACCTTGCACATCGGCCTTGGAACTTTCCGGCCGGTAGAAGTCGAAGACCTCACCAAGCACAAGGTGGATTCGGAACAATTGATCATCCCGGAAGCGTGTGCAGATCGCGTCAACCGAGCCAAAGAAGAAGGCAAGCGCATCGTGTCGGTTGGTGCCACCGCTATGCGTGCCATGGAAACATCTGTGAGCACGACCGAAACACTGAAACCTTACAACGGTTGGACCAACAAATTCATCTTCCCCAAGTACGACTTCAAAATTTCGGACGCACTGATCACAAACTTTCACACCCCGCAAAGCACCCTATTGATGCTCAGCTCCGCATTCGCTGGGCATGATTTGATCATGGAGGCTTACAGCCAAGCGATGAAGGAAAAGTACCGATTCTTCGCGTACGGAGATGCCTTGCTGATTAAGTGAACGCGCCACTCAAGGCGACCCTTTTTTTCCTTGCGTGCGCATTTTCATTGGATTTATGCGAACTTCGAACTCTAATTTCGATTTAATATCCTATGAAAAATAAAATACAATCCTCTTTTGCCTTGCTCAGTGCAGTGGCAATTTTCACAGCGGCTTTCTTGACGAGCGCTGGTTTTCCGGTGAATGAGCCGCAGCCTGAGTTGGCCATCGGTGCGAAAGCGCCCCTTGCCGATGCTGCCATGGCCAATGTAGACGGCACAATGATGACCCTGGAATCTGCTGCAGGTCCCAACGGTTTGCTCGTTGTATTCAGCTGCAATACTTGTCCATTTGTCGTCGGAAATGGCAGCAAAAGCGACGGTTGGGAAGGGCGCTACAATGCCACCAACGAAGCGGCGCAACGCATGGGCGTAGGCATGGTCCTTGTCAATTCGAACGAAGCAAAGCGCGACAACCATGACAGCATGGAAGCAATGCAAGAACATGCCAAGGCCGAAGGATACAAAATGCCTTACCTCATGGACAAAGCGCACCGGGTTGCGGATGCCTTCGGCGCATTGAAAACCCCTCATGTCTACTTGTTCAACAAGGACATGGAGCTGGTGTACCGCGGGTCATTGGACGACAATGTTAGCGATGCCAGTGCAGTTCAAGCGAATTATGTCATGGACGCCATGACCGCTGTGAAAAAGGGAAAGGCCTGCGACGTAACGGAGACAAAAGCCATCGGCTGCTCCATCAAACGCATACAATAACCTCAAAGGGGTAAGTTGCCGTGCTTCTTGCGCGGCAGCTTATCCACCTTGTTTTTCAGCATTTCAAAAGCGCTGATCAGTTTGGCCCGGGTGTTGCGCGGCAGGATAACCTCGTCGACGTAGCCCCGGGCCGCTGCATTGTACGGATGCGCGAATAGTTCGGCGTATTCTTTTTCCTTTTCCTCCCAGACCGCCTTCGGATCATCTGCATTGGCAATTTCGCGCTTGAAAATAATCTCAGCCGCACCCTTGGCTCCCATCACAGCAATCTCTGCGGTAGGCCATGCGTACACCAAGTCTGCCCCAATGTGTTGGCTGTTCATTACATCGTAGGCTCCGCCATAGGCTTTGCGCGTAATGACCGTGATCCTTGGGACCGTCGCCTCGCTAAATGCGTACAACAACTTTGCGCCGTTCGTGATGATTCCATTCCACTCTTGGTCCGTTCCGGGCAAGAAACCGGGCACATCTTCAAAGACCAGCAACGGGACATTAAACGCATCGCATGTGCGCACAAAACGGGCCGCTTTCGTGGACGCCTTAATGTCCAAAACACCTGCGAGAAAAGCCGGTTGATTGGCTACGACCCCGATGCTCCTGCCCGCCAATCGTGCAAAGCCACAAACCATGTTTTCGGCGAAATCTTTTTGAACTTCGGTAAAGGAATCCGCATCACAAACTTCTTGAATGGCTCCGCGGATGTCATAGGGCTGCAAAGCGCTCTCTGGAACAATGCTATCCAACGCAGGCCGCTCCTCGTTGCCTGATTCGTATGCCAGCACAGACGGCTCATCTTCGCAGTTTTGGGGCAAATAACCCAAGACCGTTTTCAGATGCTGAATCACTGCCGCTTCGTTGGGTGCCGTGAAATGCGTGACGCCTGATTTCATGGCGTGCGTTTTTGCACCCCCCAAATCCTCACTGCTGACTTCCTCGTGGGTGACTGTTTTGACGACATTGGGCCCCGTAACGAACATGTAGCTCGTCCCTTCTGCCATGAAAATAAAATCCGTCAACGCTGGCGAATAAACAGCCCCTCCAGCGCAGGGCCCGAGAATTGCGCTCAACTGTGGAATCACTCCACTCGCCCTAACGTTTCGAAAGAAAATATCCGCATATCCTCCGAGTGAAGAAACCCCTTCTTGGATGCGCGCGCCGCCACTGTCGTTCAACCCGATGAGCGGTGCGCCGTTCTGCATTGCCAAGTCCATGATGCGGCAAATTTTCGCCGCATGCGCCTCAGCCAAGGAACCACCCAGCACTGTAAAGTCTTGCGAAAACACGTAGACCAATCGGCCATTGACCTGCCCAAATCCCGTCACCACACCGTCCCCCAAAAATTGTTGTTTTTCCAACCCAAAATTGGTCGAACGGTGTTTCACCAACATCCCCAACTCCTCGAAACTGCCTGGGTCCATCAACAAATCGATGCGCTCGCGCGCCGTCAGTTTTCCTTTGGCATGTTGTGCAGCGATGCGCTTTTCTCCTCCCCCTAATTGGGCTTGAGCGCGCAAATCATTGAGGCGTTTTCTGTGTTGCTCCATGTTGCTAATTTAAGGCGCTTCCGATACGACTCGATTGAATCTCGAGATAGAATAGTGTCCAAAAATCCGACACCCATTCCATTCGAAAAGTAGCCAATTCCGGAAGTACCTTTGCACAGAAGAGCTTCGGCTCAAAATTTCACGCTAATATGCATAGAACGCACACATGCGGCGACCTGCGCGCCGAGCACGCCGGAGAAAACGTCATACTAAGTGGATGGGTCCAGCGAACCCGTGACTTGGGAGGAATGACCTTTGTTGACTTGAGGGACCGATATGGGCTCACCCAGCTCGCATTCAATATGGACACCGATGAGGATCTTTGCTTGAAAGCAAGAAAGCTTGGGCGCGAGTTTGTTATAAAAGTGACGGGGAAGGTCATTATCCGAGAATCCAAGAATGCGCAAATGTCCACAGGGGATGTGGAGATCATAGTCACTGAACTGGAAGTGCTCAACGCAAGTAAGACTCCCCCATTCACGATTGAAGATGAAACGGATGGAGGCGATGACTTGCGGATGCAATTCCGCTACCTCGACCTGCGGCGAAATCCGGTTCAAGCCAATCTAATGCTCCGGCATCGGTTGAGCATTGAGACCCGCAAATACCTCGATGGCATTGAATTCATTGAAGTGGAGACCCCCTATTTGATCAAATCAACTCCAGAGGGTGCCCGTGATTTTGTTGTGCCTTCCCGGATGAATCCCGGACAATTTTACGCATTGCCGCAAAGCCCTCAGACTTTCAAGCAGTTGCTCATGGTGAGCGGGTATGATCGTTACTACCAAATCGTAAAGTGCTTTCGCGATGAGGACTTGCGGGCGGACCGCCAACCAGAATTCACGCAAATTGACTGTGAAATGGCGTTTGTGGAGCAAGAGGATGTGCTCAATACGTTTGAGAACCTCGTGCGCCACTTGTTCCAGGTGGTCATGAATGTGGACATTGAATCGTTCCCGCGCATGACCTATGACGAAGCCATGGAACGCTATGGCAGCGACAAACCTGACGTACGTTTTGGCATGGAATTCGTTGATTTCAGCCCGGTTGCACAAGGCAAAGGATTCGGCGTTTTCGACAGCGCCGAAGCTGTTCTGGGAATTGTTGTCCCCGGAAGCGCGGGCTACACGAGAAAGCAACTGGACAAGCTCACCGACTGGGTAAAGCGTCCTCAAATCGGAGCCAAAGGGCTTGTCTATTGCAAATGCAATGAGGACGGCACATTCAAATCATCCGTTGACAAATTCTTCGATGGTGCGTCCCTTGCCGCCTGGGCCAAACACTGCGAAGCCGCTGCAGGTGACTTGATTCTGATGCTCTCTGGTGACCTGAATAAGGTACGCAACCAGCTCAACGAACTCCGATTGCACATGGGGTCAGCCCTGAATCTTCGAGATCCCAAGAATTTCAAACCCCTTTGGGTGGTTGATTTTCCGCTGCTCGAATGGGATGAGGATTCCGAGCGTTTCCACGCGATGCACCACCCCTTCACTTCGCCCAAACCCGAACATTTCGACCTCATCGATAGCGATCCAGGAGCCGTCCGTGCCAATGCTTATGACATGGTCATCAACGGCGTCGAAATTGGCGGAGGATCCATCCGAATCCACGACAAAGCGGTACAAGCGCGGATGTTCGATTTGCTCGGATTTAGCCCTGAAGAAGCCGAAGCACAATTTGGTTTCCTCATGAATGCTTTCCAATACGGCGCGCCCCCCCATGGTGGACTCGCGTTGGGTTTTGACCGCCTCTGTTCTCTATTTGGCGGCAGCGATTCCATCCGCGACTTCATTGCTTTCCCGAAGAACAATTCCGGCCGCGACGTCATGATAGATGCGCCGAGTCCCATCCACGACGAACAGTACACCGAACTTTTCCTTCAGTCTACTGCTCCCGCGAAAGACGAAGAATAATTCATACAAAATCCGATTCCATGTATCCTCCCGAACTAGTAGCCCCAATGAAAACCGACTTGACCGAAGTCGGAGTGACCGAATTGATCACCGCTGAAGATGTCGATAACGCACTGAAACAAGAGGGAACGACCTTGGTCGTGCTCAACAGTGTTTGCGGTTGTGCCGCCGGTTCGATGCGACCCGGTGTGAAACTCGCATTGCAACACAGCAAGTTGCCCAACCACAAAACCACGGCATTTGCCGGTGTGGACAAAGACGCGGTCGATCGCGCTCGAAAGTTCATGTTGCCTTACCCGCCAAGCTCCCCGAGCATCGCCCTATTCAAAGATGGCCGGCTCATGCACATGATTGAACGGCACCACATCGAGGGGCGCACCGCGGAAATGATCGCGGACAACCTCAAGTTGGCATTCGACGAATACTGCTGAGGACTGAGATGAAAGCCCTTCGCTTTCAATTCTCCCAACACCAAGATGCGCTGGCAGCCGCGGTGCTCACGTGGCTTTGGACAGCGGTCAGTTTCCCGCAAGCCGTTTTTCAGCCCAACAGCCTGCTGCTCGCTTCGAGTCGCGACTCGGTCAAAAACATTTACACCTTGGCTTGGCAATTGGCCCATGGCAAGGGCAACGGCTGGGAATTTTCCGGCATGGGCTGGCCATTCACCGAGCACGTTTTCTACACCGACGGCCACCCGCTTCTGGCTTGGATTTTGAGCCCACTCGTCCCGGGGATCATTCCTGCCGAATGGACTGCAGGCGTCCTGCACGTTGCCATCCTTCTCAGTTTTGGATTCACCGCTTTCATCCTTGTAAAGCTTTTGGCCGCTTACAACGTTCGCGGAAATTGGATAATCGTTTTTTGCAGCCTTTTGCCTTTGTGTCATCCACAGGCACTGCGATGGACCGGGCACTACGCGATGGCCTATACCTACGCCATTCCACTCGCCTGGTATCTTCAGGTCAGGTGGTTGGAAAACAAGCGATGGAAATGGGTTTTGCTTCAAAGCATTCATTTGCTCACTTTGCTTCTTACACACGCTTATCTCGGTGCCATTTCAACCGCATTTGCTGGGTTAATCGCTGGCTTTCACGTGTTCGCTCACTGGCAATCTTACGTCAAGAACACCCATCGATTGGGGCAAATAGCGGTGGCGACAATCGGGCCACTCGTGGCTTATGTAGCCATGCTCAAGGCCACGGATACTCATCCGTTCCGAACGGATCAACCGTTCGGGTTCTGGGACAACATTTCCACTTGGAATGCCGCTTTGTTGCCCAGTCATGGAGGCCTCGGGGCATTGCGACGAGAGTTGGGCTGGGGGCTCAATGCTTGGGAAGGATGGGGGTTTTGGGGAGCGGGAAGTTGGTTGATCATTCTTCTCCTGATCCTCCGAATCATCACGCGCTTTGGAAATCTTGGAAATTTCCGCTCGCTGCTCACTCGGAAGCATCCGACGTTGGTACTGGTTGCTTTGGCTTCCATCACGTTGTATGCGGTAGGTGTTGGAGAACCCTTTCTCACGGGCAAAAACAAATGGCTCGAGCAGTGGCCCCTTTTTATGCAATTCCGAGCGATTGGACGGTTCGTCTGGGTAGCTGCTTGGACCATCCCTGTTGTTGCTGCCTATTCTTGCTTTCAGTTCGCCTCAAACCATCGCTCATTGAGCTGGCTTCCTTGGACCTTTGTTCTGCTTTTCGCTCTAGATGCATTCTGGATGCAAGAAGAGTGCAACCACGAAATGGAGATTCAACCCAATTGCTTTGCGGCAATTGACGCCGAAACCCAATCCATAGTCGATATCGCGAAACGCACAGGAGCGGTGGCCATTCATCCTGTTCCCTGGTTTCAAATGGGAAGTGAGTGCGTTGGGCGAGCAGGGACGGTACAAGCCCATCGGAAAACCCTGGCATCCTCTTTCCACAGTGGTCTACCCACCACCGCCACCCATTTGACCCGCACAAGCATTCCTGAATCCCGGCTTTTGGCCGAATGGATGTCCCATCCCGGTCTATCTCGCGCGTTGAGAAGCGAATTTCTCCCGGATGATGAACAGAAGGTCATCTTGCTGTATGCTTGCGACGAACCATCCACCTGGTTGCAAGACGATTGGTCATTGTGGCGTCGTGCGCAGCCAACAGACCACCCCAATGTCCGAATGTTGGAGCTCGGGAAATGGCTCCTCAAAGACGCAGCATCCGAACCATGGGCCATGCCATTGGAAGGCAAATTCGACATTGCATTCAATGGCTTGGACGAACAACCAATTCCATTCGCATTGGAAGGTTCTGGTGCGAAAAAAGGGGCTAGCAATACGTACACCCACATTGCATCGCTTCATCCTGATTCCTCTTGGCAAGGAAAAACCCTCGAAGCGAGCTGTTGGTTCTGGCATGGTTCTGCGCATGCCGGTCGAAACGATTTGCAGTTTGAATGGGTCATG
>CAJQKK010000023.1 GCA_905478895.1 uncultured Flavobacteriales bacterium
AATTTAATGACCGAGGTCGCCGAAAACCAACTTTATGGTTTTCACATCCCTCCCTGAATGCAGGCGAACGATGTGAAACGAATCTCCACTCAGAAATGGAAATCTGCTAAAACATCCACCTCGTTGAGATTTCAGCAACCGACCATCGAGCGAATGAACCTCACATGCATCTATGATTCGGTTGCTTTCAATGCAGCCCGTTGTCGTATTCCAGTATGCCTTCCATTCAATTGCATCCAAGTCACCCACATTGGGAGCGATGTAAACCAATGACTCGCTGGTCGCCGAGCAACCGTAGTTGTTGGTGGCGGTCACGTAGTACTCCTCCCCGTCCAGTGGATCGTTGAATGTCGCAGCGGTAGCTTCTTTGAGCGGCGTGCCATCGCCCAAATACCATTGCCAACTGAACGGCCCGTCTCCTGCGCCTTCCGCGACCAATTCATTCCCGCTGTTATAGTAACCGATGACCGGAACGCCCGGTGCAGGGTACACTACGATGCTTATAGAAGCTGAATCAGAGCAACTGAACCCTTCCCCCACGGCATAGCTCACGTCGTGCGTACCCACACCTGCGATGGCTGGATCAAAGAATTCCCCCAGCACGCCATTACCTGACCACACTCCTCCTTCCGCAGCAGCTCCGAGCGTGAAGGCTCCGGCATTGGCACAAACGGGTTCGACCGGTGCGATAGTCGCGTCGGGCGTTTCCGTGACTTCAACCGTGCACGTCACGGCGCTGTCACCCAACGTATAAGTCAGCTCGTGCACCCCCACTCCTGCCATGAGCGGGTCCCAGTACACCCCGGTAACGCCGGGGCCGGTGATGAGGCCGCCTGGCGGTCCCCATTCAAGGGTTTGGACGGGGCCACCTTCGCACGTCGCCTCTGGGCAGACGATGAAGAGGTTGACTTCGAGCGCGAAATCGTAAACGACCGAAGGGTCATTGTATGATGAAATCGGCGCACCGTTGGTGTTGGACCAACCGTCGAGGTATTCAGGCGCATCGTCGTTGGGGTACGTTGCAAACGAGTTGCTCGTCGCCTGCCATATACGAAGGGTGAAAGGCTCACCAGCCGTAATTCCTTCATCCAGTTCCTCGGTTTCGGCGTCGTCGCCGTAGATGGGCAGGTTGAAATAGGCCAACCCCTCGTTGACGATGATGGGCGCAGCACCGGCGCAGTTGCCGGCCGGGTCAAACGCTCCAATCCAATCCGTAGCTTCGGCGGGCACGCCGTTGATAGTAGCTTGGCCGAGCATGACGCCGGAAGAGCTAGTTGGTGACCACTGCCAATCACCGGGTTGGGCATGCAGCAGGCTGGGAAGGCTTGTACATACAAGCAATCCCAAGCCCAATGCAATCCCTTTCAAATTCATCTTATTGCTCAACGTGCATGATTGGCATGGAGTCAAGAGTTACCCCTTCCAAGCGCAAAGTACAATTGTAGTATCCAGGTGCAAGTCGTGGCAATTCCCAATCAAGGCTATAGCTACCTGCGGTCATCTCAATTGCAGGTCGTTGGGCCACCACTCGGCCTTGGCTGTCCGTGACGACTGCGTCGAGCATTCCGCCTACTTCAAGCACCCCACTGATGGTAATGGATTCTGCAAATGGATTCGGGAATACTTCAAACAGCGACTGAACCTCGAATTCAAGGTTGATGTGTCGCAACTCCATTTGTCCGTTGTAAACGACTGCTTCTTTCGAGCGCTTGCCTTCAAACGAGAAGTATACCTCATCACCAGCCTGCAATCCTTCGAGTGCTTCCGTAGCCGGGTCATCACCGTATAGCGCTGTTGTCATCAAGTAACCGCCTTCAAGGATGGGCAAGGCTCCCACAACGGTGCCGTCTAGGGCATGGACAAGTGCTTGTTTGCCCGCTTCTTGGGCGAGGTTCGATGTGCCATTAAGCAGCATGTAATTCGGATTTGGCTGAGCAATTCCGGTTGCTCCTGAGAGCGCAGCCAATGGTTCATCAACTTGGTCTGTTACCAAACCATTGAAGTCGTATGCCTGCGAGACTTTCAGCCAGTAGCCGAAGCCGTTTTCCAATTGAACCAAGCTGTTTAGGAACGGAAGTCCATTGGGATCAAAGTAGCTCGAGCCTTGATTAAAGCCCGTCACGTATTCCAGCGACTCGTCTGAGAGCAATTGATCGAAATAAGCCTCGACAGTACTGTTTTCAGCATTCGGGTATCCAATGAGGTTCCATCCCATGTTTAAAGAAGGCATGTAGCCATCTGTCAAGAGAGAACCCGCTATTTCGAGGGTATCGTCCTCTTGAACCTTGATCCAATAACCATAACCTGACTCAAACTCATCAAGCGTATTGAACAAGAAGTAGCCATCTGGGTCGTACAGCACAACACCGTTGTTGAAGCCGGTGACGTATTCCACGTTTCCTTCGTTGAGGGAAGAAAGCACATCTTCAATAGCCGGCGTACTTGCCGAGCGGTCCGTTGAGATGAGGTTCCATCCTGCAGTCAACGGAATAATATCAAGTCCCGCAGGAATTTCCAATGTCAGAGATGAAGCGTCACTTGCATTGCCGTTGACATCGTAATTCACTGCTGTGTACGTGTACGTGTACCCAGGAATTACCGAAGGATCGAGAACGAGGGTGTCGTTGCCGACTTCAGCCGTGAAACCGTCGTCATTATAGATCTCAGTGTAGGCGTAATCTTCCTCTGTGGGCGGCGTCCAACTGATTTGGGCTTCGCCTGTTTCGAGGACGAGGCCGTTGAGGTCTGGGTCGTCAGGCGCGAGGTTGTCGACCGACTCGCCGCACATCACGTTGGAAATCCAGTACGTGTCATCGTCTGCCGTGTGGGCTGCGACGAAGTAGCAACTGGAGAAATCGCCGAATGCGTTGGTGTTGCCGAGCGTTGGTGCTTGGTAGGCGTAGTTGTTGAGGCTGAGGGACGGCATTTCGCCTAGCAGTTCCCAGTTGCCTTCGGCTACATCGGTAATGGGTGCGCCCGTTGGGTCGAAGTGCCGCCAGAAGGCGTAATGCGTGACGTTGTTGACCAGCTCGCTGTTGTCGTAGAAGCTAGAGCTGAAGGTCAAACCCACGGTGTTGCCTTGGTCTTGCGGGGAATCTTGCACCGATTGTAAGGTGCTGGCGCCATCGGGCAGGGCGAGTCCACCCCAATAGGCGTTATCAGGACCTCCGTACATCCCCATATCGGCGCGTACGCCTCCGAGTCCGTATGGCATGTGCGCGTCCATGAGCCAAGGTTGGCCGCCGTCTACGCACGGCGAGTAGGTGTTGAGGTGCAAGTCGTCGTCCGCAAAGAGCGGATCGGCTTCGATGACGCCTTCGCCCCAATAGAATTGACCGCTACCTGTCACGCCGTAG
>CAJQKK010000024.1 GCA_905478895.1 uncultured Flavobacteriales bacterium
AAACCGCTCAGACTCCCGCAGTTGGTTTTGTGTGCGTTTGTGTTGATCGATTTCAATTTTCAACAGCTCGTTGGCTTCTTCGGCAGAAGAGGCCCTCATTTGCTGCCGAACCAACTCCATTCGTGTAGATAAATCACTCGCGGTGATTTGAACCGCGGGCTGCTGATCAAAAAACGACAACGTCATTTGCAGTCCCACCGCTCGCTCTGTTTCATCGGCTCCAACCATCGTCACTTCCGAATACGGAACCTTTTTTCCTTGAAGCACCTTATTTATATCTTCGGTCACCCGCTCGAAATCAGATTTTGAGATCAATGACGTGAAGTCCGTCCCATATATCTTTTCTTCATCTGAATAGCCTAGCAACTCCATTGCAACAGCATTGGCATAACCCACCTTTGACTCTTGAACCAAAAACAAGCCAAATGGGCTGTTCTCCACGAGCAAACGAAACCGTTCCTTCGTTTTCAATAGGTCGTGTTCCACACGTTTCCGCTCTGTAATATTCATGAGAGCAAGTGTGTGTTCCAATCCTTTTTCTGAATCTTTGAATACCTCCAGCTTTCCCTCTACCATTAAATCGAGTCCATTCGAATTGGTGAAGTAAAGCTCTTGAATGGAGCCAGATCGAGAGGTCAATTTCTTCCAATTGCGCGCACCAAATAGCTCTTTGATATTCAATTCTTCAAGCTCTTCGAGCTTCGAAATTCCCAGAATATTCATCATTTGCGCATTCAAATCAATGACTTGATTGTTTTGCAAAAATGCCAAACCCTCCATGGTCCCTGAGGCCAGTCCGTGATACCTGTTCTTATTCAACTCAAACGCGCTGCGCAGTTCCTGCCAACCCAATTGATCCTCAAAAACAATAAAATCAATCTCCTCAAATTCCCCAAAACGAACCTCAAATATGCGTGATGTTCCGTCTATTGTTGTCAGTTCAAAACCCTTATTCTTAGTCGGTTTTTTCCACCATGATGACCAGCTCTCGCCCCCTATTTCACACCAATCTTGCGGGGTTCCAAAAACATCTTTACACGCCGAATTGCATTCCAACACTTTTCTCGTTCCACGATCCACCACCAACGCAGGATTCGACCATACATCCACCAAACTCGCATAAGATTGTTTCATTGGCATCAGAAGAAGTTAAGGAAGATCGTTGGTTTCTGGTGATTTCATCCCCTTTGTTTTTAGTTTCTGTCCGTCAATCCGATGCAGTCGATTTTCCTTGTATTCCAAGGTTTGTTGCACCGTTTGAGTCGGTCCATACACAATCCATTTTCCTTCTTTTTCGCCGTTGTTATACCTCTCAATCCGCTGAATATTTCCAGAAATACGGCGATATACGTGCTTGCCGTCTGGTAAATCAAAGCTGTATTTTCCTTTGAATTGTTCTACCCCATTGGGATAAATATGAATCCACTCTCCTTCTTTTTCGCCAAAGACATACGATCCTATCTCTTTGTGATCATTTACATCTTGAATCCACTCCCCTTGCTTTCGTCCCAATTCATAAGCTCCTCGAAGAATTGATTTTCCCGATGCATCCCATTCTTCGAAAAACCCATCTTCTCGGCCCCGTCTATAGTTTTCCTCCCGATGCAAGTTGCCATTGAGGTAAAACCATTGCCACATTCCATTGAATTCACCTTCGCTGTATGCACCTTTTTGTATGACTTCTCCCGTCTCCGCATAGTACGTCCATCTCCCCTCTTTTAAACCGTTTTCATAGCTTCCTTCAAAGTGAAGGGCACCGCCGGGGTAATAGTGTTTCCAAATTCCTTCTTTATTTCCCTCAGCTGTGGTTATTCCTTCAGCGACGATCGTGTCATTGGAATAAATTGCCCCAGCAATGACTTCACCTTCTCGGTTGTATTCCCGATATATACCAATACGTTTCCCATTGGAATAAGTGCTGGATGTTGCCACCTTTCCGTTGTCATGATACGATTTCCGAAGGTCCATCGGTATCGTTTCTTCAGCATCCACTACCCGTTCACCCCATTCATATTTTTCCAGGTAATCCAGTTCGCCCGATCCTTTGTAATACTTAAATATTCCGTTGCGCATCCCATTCTTCCAAACTCCTTCCTCTATGACAATATCCCTGGTGTTCCATGTTTTCCAAACCCCATTTTTCTTTCCTTGCTCATCCTTTCGATTCACTTTTTGAACCGATCGCAGATATCCTTGCTTGTATTCCAGAACGGAAATCACCCTGCCATCCAATGCATATTCTTTTCCCAGCCCGTCTTCTAAATTTTCTTTGAACGGGATTGCTTTTATACGATTCCCAGCTGCATCAAATTCATGGCTCCAACCGGATTTTAGATTGTCCACAAATTTGGTTTCAACCAATATATCGTTTTCTGCTGTGGCCCCATAGATTCGTTCGAATCCTTGCTTCTTGCCTCGCTCATATTCGATGGATTGAATTTTATTTCCCAGCGAATCGAAGAACAGCCATTCACCATTCAATTCGTGATCAATCCTGCTTCCTTGGCTTTTTAAAATTCCATTGGGATGATAATTTAGCCATTGCCCTTCTGGTTTTCCGTTGATGATGCATCCTTCGCTTGCTTTGTTTCCGTTTGGAAAGGTATAAACCGTCCATTCACAATTCACAGGATTTTCCTGTCCCAACGAGAAGGTTGTCATCAACAAGGATAACAATAGTATTCTTCTTTTCTTAGAAAATAGAACTATCGTAGTAGGGGTGTTCATACTGTGAGTAAACCGTTAGATTTTCTTCCCATAATTGTGTTTTTCACATTTTGCGATGTGTTCTGCACAGCGATGGGGATAAAAATACTCCTGAAAATAGGACAATTTCAGGGTTATAAACAATGATTGAAAACATCAATGTTGAATATCTTTTCGTGAAGTGCCTTGTCTATAACGTGGTGTTTCATGATGAAAAATGAACGTGAAAAATGAGGTCAAATTGCTTGCTTTTCTTGTGATCGGCCTGCTTACCATCTTCAAGGCAATTAACCTAATTCAGTTGTTTTAAAGTTGTGAACCAGTTTCAATCGGTATGAACAGGTTGCTTGTTAATTAACTTGCTCCCAAAATAGACGACATGCGCATTTCAATTGGAGGAGACCACGCGGACCCGAGCCTTAAAAAGGTACTGATAGAACACCTCGGAAACAAGAATATTGAAACCATAAATAGAGGAACAGACACAAATGACAGTGTTGATTATCCTGACTTTGCGCATGCTGTTGCTACAGATGTTTCGGAGGGTGAGGTGGATTGTGGAATTTTGATTTGCGGATCAGCGAACGGAGTAGCAATGACGGCAAACAAACACCAAGAGGTTCGAGCTGGCTTGGCATGGAACCCTGAAGTAGCTCGTTTGGTGAAACAACACAACAATGCAAATGTCCTATGCATTCCTGCACGATTTGTTTCTCATTCAGAGGCAATTGAAATTTTGAACGCTTTTTTGGACGAGCAGTTTGAAGGCGGTCGTCATGCACGGCGGGTAGGTAAAATAGCGTGTTCTTTGTTGTTTTTATTGGTGTCTACGTTTGGATTATTGAATGCTCAGACATCGGAAATTGGTGCTCCAGAGGTGTATGCAAATTCAATAGTAGCGGAGGATTTGAAGAGCCATTTGATGGTGGTGGCGAGCGATGCTTTTGAAGGAAGAGAGACGGGAGAACCCGGCGCTGAAAAAGCAGCTGCCTACATTTCGAGTCATTTTGAATCCTTGGGCATTGCTCCTTTCGACGGGAAAACGTATTACCAAGATGTGCCCCTGGTTCGATCTCAAATTCAAGGAGGAACGGCGGTTGTTGCCGGAGAGTCGATGGTTTTTTTGGACGATTTTTTATTTTATCCAGGGATCAAGGATGGCTCGATGGAAGGTTTAGCTATGGTTGTTGTTGCGGATACCGCGGAATGGCCAGATGTCACAGGGAAGGCGGTGGTCATGAAAGCAGCATCAAAGGAGGGTGAAACGAATTGGCAAAGAGGATTGAATGATTCACGCATCAAAGCGAGCGAGAAGGGAGCACGTGCGGTGATTGTGGTAGGCGACGACCTATCCACATTACGAAGCCGCATGAAGCCATGGTTGACGCGAAAATCAATGACATTGGATCGCTCTGAGGCACTGGTGGGTGATGGCACTCGTATCCCTACATTCTTGGTCTCCGCAGCTTCAACATCCAACTGGTGGAAGGGGTCAGCGCTTAAGTCTTGGAAAAAGTGGACCAAGGCGGAGAGGAAGGGAAAAACAATGGCTTCTTGTGTGTTGCCAGAAGCCACTTGGAGTTTTGAGTTGTTGCGGGACGAAGAGCACATTGTCTCTCAGAACGTCTTGGGCTACATTCCAGGGAGAGACTCCCTTTTAGCAGAGGAGCTTATTGTCATTACATCGCACTATGACCACGTGGGCATCATTGATGGGGAAATTCATAACGGAGCGGACGATGATGGTTCAGGAACCGTGACGGTACTGGAGTTGGCGGAGGCGTATATGAAAGCAGTGAATGAAGGAAATGGACCGCGAAGGAGTGTTTTGCTCATGACCGTTGTTGGAGAGGAAAAAGGATTACTGGGCAGCGAGTGGTACGCAGATCACCCAATTTGGCCGTTGGAGAATACGGTAGCCAACCTGAATGTGGACATGATTGGTCGGGTTGATGAAGCCCACGCTGACGACAACCGCTACGTGTATTTAATCGGCTCAGACAAACTTTCTTCAGAGCTGCACGCCATCAGTGAAGAAGCCAATACAAAACACACCAACCTTGCATTGGATTACACATTTAACGCCCCCGATGACCCCAATCGTTTTTACTACCGATCCGATCATTACAACTTCGCCAAAAACAACATACCGGTGATTTTCTATTTCAGCGGCGTCCATGAAGACTACCACCGTCCAGGCGATGATCCGGAGAAGGTGATGTATGGTAAAACCGCAGAAATCGGGCGATTGATATTTCATACATCATGGAAGCTTGCCAATCAAGACAAGCGAATTGAAGTGGACCGGGTCAACGATTTTCCAACGAAGTAAACCCGTTCAATTGGTCTTGGAAACGTTTTTTTTCCATGATGTAACGCTCGCCGGTGGCGGGTCCGTTAAACCCTGAATGAACCATCACGTCATTTCCTCGAATGAACAGCGTGGTCGGAAAGCTGACGACATGGTCCAAAAAAGGAAAGGCGTCTGCGGCACTTTTTTTGCTCGCTTTGCCGCCAAGAAAGATGTCCCAATCAACATTGAGCTCATCCGCAAAAACGTCAAGCCTTTCGTAGGATGAAGTAGGATTGGTGTCCCGTTCGAAGGCCACGGAAAGAAAACGCGCTTGTGGGCTGTAAAGCTCATGCAATAAACGAACCTCGTCCATGCAATTGGGACACCAAGTTCCCAGTATGTCCAATACAACCAGCGAATCAGATCGCAGTGAGATTGAATTGCTTTTGCCTGCACGATCAACGATGGACACGCGCAAATCCTCATCAGGCACCACGAGGGACCGCATTGGGTTTTCATCCGGAGTAGGTGAGCCGTACGCTGCACGCCAGGTGGTGTGATAATGGTTCCCGCTATAGAAATGCCCATCTACCCAACTCCCGTCCTGCAGCGAAGCGGTGAAAACGAACAGGTGTGCTCCATCAAACGTTTGAAGCTGCAACGCGTTGCCCACCAAATTTCCCGTGAGATAGCGGTAGTCTCCTGTCGGGGTGCGTATGGTGGCGCGCAGCGCACTACCCGCAGCAGTAATATCCAGTTGGGAGCCAGGAGAAGCGCTTGAGTCCACACCAAACCACACATCCCACGTACCGGAGGGAAGTCCTTGTGGCTCGATTGTCGCCTGCTGGTTAGCGGGAGTGGGCAAAACCCGCAAGGGGACACGGTAAGACCCGGACGGGTTGCGCAAAGAATCCACCCAATAACCGCGATAAGAATCACCTCTTCGCTCCTTTTGCAGCCTCCAACTCCCGTTGAAAACAGGAACCCTCCACGTCGAATCGTTCAGGGGTGTGAGCGTGAGAACTTCATCTCCATTGTACAAAGACCAAACCGCATCTTTTCGGGATCCAAGGAACGACGCTGTGACGCTATCATTCAGCATAAACTCAACGTTGGCACCATGCGAAAAAGGAGGTTGGGGTGAGTGAGGCAAATCCCCACAGCCAGATACAACGAGACCCAACAAACCCAAGAAAGCACCCCCCTTTCCAGCGCAATGCATCACCCTAGATCAAACTTAATTCCTTGTGCGAGCGGAAGTGAAGCGCCGTAGTTGACCGTGTTGGTTTGGCGGCGCATGTATGCTTTCCAGGCATCAGACCCAGACTCACGCCCCCCACCGGTTTCTTTTTCACCACCAAACGCACCGCCGATTTCGGCACCAGAGGTACCAATATTGACGTTGGCAATGCCACAATCTGACCCTGCGGCAGACAAGAATAATTCCGCCTCCCGAACGCTGTTGGTCATGATGGCAGACGAAAGGCCTTGTGCAACACCATTCTGCAGCGCAATGGCCTCTTCTAAGGTGTCATATGGCATCATATAAAGCAACGGTGCAAACGTCTCGTGTTGTACGATTTGCATATCGTTTGTGGCTTCAGCAATGGATGGCCGAACATAGCAACCGCTTTCATATCCCGGCCCTTCAAGCAGCCCGCCTTCGACGACAAAAGAACCACCCTGGTCTTTAACGGCTTGCAGGGCGTTGAGGTAGGTGTCAACAGCGTCGCGGTCTGTCAGGGGACCGACATGGTTGGACTCATCCAACGGGTTTCCAATTTTTAATTGACCATAAGCACTGCTCAGAACATTCTTCACCTGATCATATACAGACCGGTGAATGATCAACCTTCGGGTGGACGTACAACGTTGACCACAGGTGCCAACCGCACCGAATACTGCGGCGGGAACAACCATTTCAAGGTCTGCATCGGGAGCAATGATGATTGCGTTGTTTCCACCAAGCTCGAGCAAGGCGCGACCGAGTCGTGCGCCAACGGTCTCACCAACCGACTTGCCCATGCGCGTGCTTCCTGTCGCGCTGACGAGGGGAATGCGTTGATCAGCACTCATCATTTGTCCAATGTCTGCCATTCCATTTACCACGCAAGACAAGCCTTGTGGGACATCGTTGGCCGCGGCAACACCGTTCCAGATGTGTTGACACGCAATAGAGCAAAGCGCACTTTTTTCAGACGGCTTCCAGACGCATGCGTCTCCACTGATCCAAGCCAAAGCCGTGTTCCACGCCCAAACAGCGACAGGGAAGTTAAAAGCGGAAATGATGCCCACCACGCCAAGTGGATGGTATTGCTCAAACATACGGTGTTCAGGTCGTTCGGAGTGAGTGGTCATCCCGTACAATTGACGGCTCAAGCCAACCGCGAAATCACAGATGTCAATCATCTCCTGTACCTCACCTAAGCCTTCTTGCAGGGACTTGCCCATTTCATAACTTACCAAAGCGCCCAAAGCATCTTTTTTCTCCCGCAGGGCATCGCCAAATTGCCGGACGACTTCCCCACGTTTGGGAGCGGGGACGGTCTTCCATTCATGAAATGCTTTTTGGGCTGCAACGACAGCGCGCTCATATTCGTCCGCGGTAGCGCTGGACAAGGAGGCAATCTTCTTTCCGTCAACCGGAGAGATAGAATCAATGGTTGGACCCGATCCAAATGATTCGGTTCCAATCATGACGCCGTGATTGTGATCTTGAATGTTGAGGGCGTGAAGAATGCTTTGAATGTCCATGTGTGGTTTTTTTCGTGGTGCAAAGGTAATGTCCGAAGCACGAAGATTTACTCACGCAAAAGGTTGATAATCAGTGTGTTGTTATTTTGTATGATCGAAAGGCGACCGTAGAGTGGTCTTGGTTTTGCTGTTTATCGTCCTCAGAAGGCTAGAATTGCCCGAATGCTCAATGTTTCACGTGGAACATGCCTATCGGCCAAGATGAACCAACAGAACGGCGAGGTCAGATGCGCTGACACCAGAGATTCTAGAAGCTTCTGACAAGGTGTTTGGTTTTGATTCAGAGAGCTTTTCCCTTGATTCAGAACTGAGTGATTCAAATTTGTGGTAATTGAATCCGCTGGGAATAGCGATTGTGTCTAGGCGCTGAAGCTTATCTGCTATGGCTTGCTCCTTCTCAATGTATCCCGCATACTTGATTTGAACCTCTAGCGACTCCTGGATATCTGAGGTGATTTCGAGATCGGCAATGTTCTGGGCAATAACAGGAAGGTGTTCCGTTAAATCAGCGAATGTGATGTTGGGGCGGTTCAATAAGGAAACCGCCTTTTGTTTTTGCCTCAGAGGAGCGCTTGATTTTGCTTCCAACAAAGCATCAACCTCTTTTGGACTGACACTTGTTTTGTTTAGGACCGTTGTCATCGCTTTGAGCTTGCCTTTCTTGCTTTCTAGCTTTTCCATGCGCTCATTGCCCGCAAGACCGATGGAGTGGGATAACGGAGTGAGTCGTTGATCGGCATTGTCTTGTCGCAAAAGGATGCGGTATTCAGCGCGGGAAGTGAACATTCGGTAAGGCTCCTTGGTGCCCTTGGTGACCAAGTCATCAATCAATACACCGATATACGCTTCGTTTCGTTTCAAGACGATTGCGTCCTTGTTCCACGTGGAACGTGCTGCGTTGATGCCGGCCATAATACCTTGTGCTGCGGCCTCCTCGTATCCGGTGGTTCCGTTGATTTGCCCAGCAAAATAAAGGTTGTTGATGCGCTTCGTTTCTAAGCTGTGCTTCAGCTGCGTGGGGTGAAAAAAATCGTATTCAACCGCATATCCGGGCCTAAAAAACTTCACATTTTGGAACCCAGGAACGCCGCGCAACGCTCGCACTTGCACATCTTCAGGCAGGCTTGTGCTGAAACCATTCACATACACTTCGACGGTTTCCCACCCTTCTGGCTCAACAAACAATTGGTGCGAATCTTTCGTATGGAAACGCTCAATTTTATCTTCGATGCTTGGGCAATACCGTGGACCTAGGCCTTGAATTCTGCCGTTGAACATGGGAGAACGATCGAACCCCTCTCGGAGTAAATCATGGACATCGCGGTTGGTGTATGCGATATGACAGCTTCTCTGGGTGCCGAGTTTGGGTGTATCGGTGAATGAAAAACGGCGCGGGTCTGGGTCGCCCTCTTGCTCTTCGAGGACACTGTAATCAATGCTTCTACCGTCCACGCGAGGAGGCGTTCCTGTTTTCATACGGTCGGCCGAGAAACCCGCTTCGACCAACTGTTCTGTGATCCCACGAATGGCCTTTTCACCTGCTCGGCCTCCGCCAAATTGCTTTTCACCGATGTGCATCAATCCATTCAAGAACGTTCCGGCGGTGACCACAACAGACTTAGATCGAATGGTTGCACCCAATTGGGTTTTGACACCCACACATCGTCCTTCTTCTATGATTAACTCTAAAACGGCATCTTGCCAAAAGTCCAATCGAGCGGTAGACTCCAACATGAGCCGCCACTTTTCAGCAAATCGCATTCGATCGTTTTGCGTCCGAGGCGACCACATGGCTGGTCCTTTTGAGCGGTTCAACATTCGGAATTGAATAGCGCTGTGATCGCTCACGATCCCAGAGTAGCCACCGAGGGCGTCGATTTCACGAATGATTTGCCCTTTGGCAATGCCGCCCATCGCGGGATTGCAGGACATTTGTCCGATCACCCCCATGTTCATGGTAATGAGCAGGGTGTTTGCGCCGAGGTTCGCTGCTGCCGCAGCGGCTTCATTTCCGGCGTGTCCTGCGCCGACAACGATTACGTCATATTCATTGTGGATCATGCGTCGTAGGGTTCAAAAGCTGCGATCCAACGCTCTTCCTGCAGTCGCATTTCTGTTTGGTCGGATTTCAACTTGTCTTTGTAACCAAGCAAATGCAAATGTCCGTGGGCTATTACGCGAATTAACTCATTGAAAAACAATGCATTATGGGTTTTTGCGTTGTCACGAATGCGGTCAATCGAGAGGAAGAGGTCACCGCTTATTTGATCCCCATCGGAATAATCGAATGTGATAATGTCCGTGAAGTAGTCGTGCGATAAATGTTCCTTGTTCATCTGCAACAAATAATTGTCCGAACAGAAAACAACCGAGAGCGCGCCAGGTTCTTTGCCGTACTGTGTTGTCAGTGTATGTACCCAGGCGCGAATGGCTCGGCGTTTGGGGCACCGGAAGCCGTGGTCGGCATTGTGAAAGGTTAATGCCAAGAGAACGGGTGCTAGGCTGCGTTGAATACGCCCTCAAACAAGAGCTCTACCTCCCGGCCTTCGTCCTCAAAAGAACACTGGTCGGAAAGCTGGCGCATTAAAAAGACTCCACGGCCATTGGGCTTTTCAAGGTTTTCTGGCGATGTGGGATCAGGTACGTTTTCGAAATCAAATCCCGCGCCTTGGTCGGTGATTTTGAAAAACAAGTTTCGCTCTTGTATTTCGTACTCAACGCGGACTTCTTTTTCCGTGTCCAATCGATTTCCATGGACGATGGCGTTGTTTACAGCCTCAGTCATAGCAATCAAAACATCGCCGTAGCAATCATCGTTGAAGGCGTAATTGTCTCGAATTTCATCAATCAATCGCTCAATGATGGCGATGTTTTCCGGTTGTGAAGCGAATTGAAGCTTGTGCATCGTTTGAATCATAATTCCTAATCTTGAGTCCGGCTCATTGCGAGTCCGGCTTCTTGAGGTCCAAATTATTGAAATAATCGTTGACTCGGTCACGGTAATACGGATCCAATTCAAGGGGAATTGTTCGTAACCATTCAACTTCTTGGCTCTTTTGTTTGAGGTATTCTTCGAGCGCAGGAGGCTCTGTAGCGAGGTCTTGCTGGCCAACCGTAGATTTTCGTTTGTTGTCTTCTCCGCGGACCAACTCAGCATTTTCGGCTTCCAGTAAGCGGACCATCAATTCTTGTTGACGTTCTAAGGTTTCAATGGAAACGTCGCGATTGACCAAATCCCGCTCCAACTCTTCCATTTCTTTCGCGATGTCCCCCATTTGTTTGCCATCTCCAGAACCATCTGCGTTGAGCTCCTGTGCCTTTTTCTGAGCCATCTGACGCAATGCGGCCTGTTGCGCTGCCATTTGTGCAATTTCTTTGCTCATCTGGCGCTGATCTTTCCCGGATTTCCCGGCATTGGCCCCCTTACCCATCGCTTCTTTCATTTTCTCCAACTTCTCCCCCAACGACTGCTGCATCTTTTTCATATCTCCTGCGCTAGGAGAAGGCTTTGGCTTTCCGTTTCCTCCGGGCTTCTCGCAGTTCCCCATGCCCGGCTTGGACTCTGACATGGATTGCTGCATTTGTTGCAGTGCATCATCGAGCATCAAGGCCAAGTTGTTGAAACTTGTCATTACATACTGCTGATTTTCAGTGATTTCCGGTGTTTTTCGGTCGCCAAATCCAGCCAACGCTTTTTCCATGTGGTGGTTGATCAACCCAATCTCTCGGTTGACTGCGGGCGCCAATTGGGGGATCCGAAGGCTCAAGGCAAATAAGGAATCCTCAACCATTTGAGCATCGTCCTTGAGTTTACGTTGGGTTTGTCCATTGGTGATATACAGCGGGTCATCTTCGTTGATTTGATTCAAGGAGGCCATCACATCTTCTTCGTCGAACGACAGGTGGATGATGTTTTCAAGCAATGCCCGCAAAGCATCCATATCTTCTTCCATGGACTCTTCAGCGGATTGTTGCATCATGGCTTCCATTTGCTCCGCCATTTGCTTCATCTCATCCGCCGCGTCTTGCTGATTTTCGCTGGCTTTTTTGTTTTTGTCTTGCTTGAGCTGCTCAGAACTATCGCTCATTTTTTCCTCGATGGATTCATTTTCATCGGATCGCTCCATCACGGGATTTGGGTTTTCTAGCTCTTCGTTGGATTTGTCCAATTCGTCCAATCGTTCTTGAAGCGCTTGAAATTCTTGATTCAAGGAATCTTGTTGGGCGGAGAGGCTATCATTGGGCGATGATTCATTGGCTGTTTCTTCTGCCAAAGCCTCTTGTTTTTCTGCGAGTTCCTTCAGGTCGTCAAGGGCTTCTTCCAAATTAACTTCATATTCCAACTGCTTGAATTGCTCCAACGCCCGGTCGAGCTCCTTTTCCAAGGACTCTTGGTCCACCTCCATGGATTCCAATTGTTCCTGCATCTCCTCCATCATTTCAGGGTCCATCTGCTCCATGAGCTTCTGCATCTCGTCGTACATAGCTTTCAGCTCATCGTTCATGACCTGCTCCATTAACTCTTGCAGCTGCTCTTGTTTTTCAATGATGCGCTCTTCTTCAGGCGAAAACTCATTGGCACGTTCGTCCTTTTCTTTGTTTGCTTTTTGCAACTCCTCCAAGGCGGATTTGAGGGATTCCTGACGCTTCATGAGCTCTTCCAAGGCCCGCTCATCTTTCCAATCGAGCTCGTCGTCTTCCCCGAGTTGCCGCCGCATTTCCGCCATCTCTTTTCGTAGCGCCTCAGCCTCTTGACGGGCGGCGCTCATACGGGCGGCGATGTCTTCATTGGCTTGTTCCCGTTCCGCACGGATTTCATCTTCTGAGGGCGGGGCGAAGGTGTAACTGATGGAACGCGTCATTTTTGGGCCGTTGATTTGATCGTTGTCCCAAAGCTCAAACCAATATTCGAGCACGTCGCCTTGCACAACACCAATGTCGCCGAGGTTCCACTCGTGAAAAAAGCGATCGGACTTGCCGGAAGGTGTTTCAAGTCGCACTCGAGAGACAACTCCGGTCATAAGCGGATCGCTTTCGGAGGCGAAAAGCTCTTCTGCGCGCGGCGCCAACTCAAGCCACTGGTAGGCAAAGCTGAATTTACTGAAACCATAATCATCCATGGTTTCACCCGTGAAATAACGACGCTTCACTTGGGAAGAATCAATGGATTCGGTGACCTTGATGCGCGCAGGCAAATCTGCATATGCTTGGATGTTATACCGGATGGAGTCGACTGTGCCAACTGCACGGTTCTGGGGAACAACCCAGTACGTTTCGCTTTTTTGAATTCGTCGAGTGGCCGTAAAAGTGCCGGCAGCTCCCGGCGTTGCACGGATTGACTCATTTCCAAAATCCAAGCGCAAACGCTCGGTGTCTTTGCTTCTGAATTGCCAACGAATTTCAGTTCCTTCGGGGGCCTTGAGGTTGCCGACGTCTTTTAGGGTTTGAGGAGGCAAACCCGTGTAAGCAGGTGGGGTGAGCGAAACCTCAGTGGACAACAAAACAGGAACAGGAAGCACCTGTATAACAAACTCAGGGGACCTCACCCCCATGGCCACCATTGCAAACGCAATGTCTTCCCGGACGATTGGGAACGTGTGGCTGTAGATGCCATTCGAAGCACGTTCCATCCGAAACCGCTGCCCATTGCTTTCAAGCACAACGGCACTCGGCACCTCCTCCCCGACTGTTTTGGCGTTGACGGTAAATTCTTGCGCAGCAGGAACATCGAGGTGTTGATTGAGAATTTCAAAAGCAAATGGCGGAGGCGGAATGAAGTCCTGGCGATGTGCTAGAATTCGTTCAGCGGGATCCTGCACCCACTGGGGCTTCCACGAGAACAATACCACCACCACCACAACAGGTGGGATGGCGTAACGGATCAACCGCGTGCTTTCTTGCCAATTGACCGCTTTTTTGAACGGAACGGTGCGAAGGGTTTCTGTGCGCTCATCGATGGATGCGTGCAATAAGGAAAGGTCTGTAGATTCAGAATGTTCGAGCTGACGTTGCAATTGCAGCACATTCAAGAGGCGGTCGCTGATTTCTGGAAAATGGGTTCCAATGATTTTACTGGCCTGCTCATACGAAAGCCCTTTTCTCAAACGGAACAATAACAGGACAGGCCAAAGCACCCATCGAGCAAGTGCCATTGCGCTTCCCCCCGCCAAAACCCAGAAAATAACAGTTCTTCCGGCGATGCCAAAGCGGCCGAGATGTTCCAAAAAAAGGAAAATAAGGGTGCTACCTACAATCGCTCCAACGGAGGTCAAAACCCCTCCCATCAGCCGATTCAGGTGGTAAGCCCAAACGAATTCATCCAATTTCTTGATGAGTGAACTGCTTCTTTCCATGCCTCACGAAGGTACGAAACCAAACAGCGCAATGGTGACGCGTTCAGAATCGTCCGATATCATCGTATTTTTGGCCTCCCTCACCGGTTAAATCAGGTTCACATGTCCAAATTTCAAGGATTTTCGATTGCACTTTTTGCAACACTTTTGACACTCCATACCGTTGACGCTCAGATTGTCATCAACGAATTGGACCCATCAGGCCCAGGCATCGATGATATGGAATTTGTTGAGTTGTATGGAGTTCCCGGTGTTGATCTCTCAGGCATTACTGTTGTCATCTACAACGGATCGAACGCACTATCAAACAATGCGTTTGATTTGACGGGCTTTGCATTGGACGAGGATGGATTCTTTCTCATCGGTGGACCCAACTTAACCGGGGCTGATTTCACCGTGGACCAAACCAATTGGTTGCAAGTGGGCCAAGAGGCAGTGGCGCTATATGACGCATCTGGAGCAGATTTCCCCAACGGCACCCCCGTCACCGACGAAGATCTATTGGATGCCATTGTATATGGCAACAATCAACCTCCTGCATCGGGGCTGATCGACGTATTGACACCGTCCGCAACCCAACTGAACGAAAGCGCTCAAGGACTGGCGGATTATCAAAGCTTAGCTCGCCTGCCCGATGGCGGAGACCCGTTTGCTTCTTCCGACTACACCCTGCAGTCTCCGACCCCAGGTTACTCGAACGTATTGCAATGCGATGGGGGCCAGATTCATTTGCAGAACGCGGCGAACGAGAATATCTGCACGGATGGTTCTGAGTTGGTGTTGGTTCAATTCAATCACACTACTGATGTTCTTGAGGCTGATTTTACGCTGGTAGTGGCAGACGCGTTATCGGGGTTGATTCTGGTTTCATTTGAGGGTACTGCGGCCAATTTGTCTGGATTGGGCGATCTTGCTTTGGAGGTCACGGGTATTTCACACAATGCGCCGCTTGATCCAGAAACATTGGCTGCGGGCCAACCGGTGGACGGAATTACAGGGACCGGGTGTTTTTCATCGACCACCAATTCCGTGAGCATTCAAGGAGAAACATGTAGCCCTCCCGCATGTGACGGAGGGGCTGTAACCGATGCTGCGGGTACACCTTCTGCCGTTGGATGCAATGGGTTGGAAAACGCAATTATTACGTTTGGCTATACATCGGAAGCCATTGAAGCGGAATACATTTTTGTCATCACGGATGGGGAACAAGTGATCCAAGACACAACCGCTTTTCCGCAATTTGACTTTTCGATATTGGGGGAGGGGAGTTACCAAGTTTGGGGCTCGAGCGCATTGGGTGGTTTTGAGTCGGAAACGTTGGCGCCCGGCTCATTGCTCGCGGGAATCCAAGGCGTGGAATGTGACAGTTTGAGTATGAGTTACTTGGCAGTGGACATTTTGGACTGCGAAAGCGCGAGTTTTTGCGAAGAGATTTTCATTTCAGAGTATGTCGAAGGCAACAGCAACAACAAAGCCATTGAGCTTTACAATCCTTCTCCAGTGGCCATTGACCTGACGGGATACCACATGGAAACATGGAACAATGGATCAACAGAACCCACCAACACGCAGGAGCTTTCGGGCACAATTGAAGCCAACGGTGTGTTTGTCTTGATGAATGCATTGGCTGCTCCAGAACTTTTTGACGCAGGAGACCTTGTGAGTCAAATTACTTGGTTCAATGGCAACGACGTCATCGCTCTTTATCACGATGGTGAAATCATTGATCAAATGGGCGAGTTTGGTCCGGACCCCGGTTCGCCATGGACGGTGGACGGTGGTGCAGGTGAAATGGCCGAATACACATTGGTCCGCAAGGCCAACGTTTCTCAAGGCAGCACCGATTGGGCGGTTGGTCAGTTTCAGTGGGACGCGTACCCCCAAGACAACTTTGATTTCATCGGGTACCACAACGCGACATGCACCGGGACGCCTGACATGGAATTGGGCTTCACGACATCGGACCTATACATTTATGAAGGGGGCGGGACAGAGGTTTCCATGCAAGTCGCTTATCCCTTGCAAGACGTGACGGTATCGGTTGATGTGGTTGGCGGAACAGCAGAAGAAGGCGATGATTTTCCAGCCGTATTTCCGCTGCCGGAATTCACCTTTCCGATTGGCCTCTTAAACAACCAAACGTTCACCTTTGCTGCCATAGACGACGAGGAGCCAGAAGGGGAGGAGACCGTTGTTTTGGCCATGCAAATCACTTCGGGTGATGCGGTGTTGATCATCGATACGTTGACGGTACACATTCAACCGTCTGATTTGACGTATCCGGTATATGACATAGCGACCGTGCGCAGTGTGGATGTGGTTTCAGGTGTGACAGACAGCTTAGGGGTTTCCTGCGAATTGCGGGGCATTGTCCACGGGTGGAATGACTATCCGTCAGGCTTGCAATTCACATTGATTGACCCAACGCATGGCATCAACGTGTTCAGTCCATTGTCGGATTTTGGTTACGCTCAGGTGGTGCCCGGTGACAGCGTTCGAATTCGAGGGACGGTGGGGCAGTTTGCGGGGCTTACCCAAATCATTGCGGATACTTTGATTTACGAGGGATCTGGATTCATTACAGAACAGCCAGTCTTGGTTCAAACACTGGACGAATCCCGCGAATCGCACGTGGTCACCCTGAAGTGTGTTGAGTTGGTCAACCCGGCGCAATGGACCAATAGTGCTCCAAGTTTTGAAGTGGATGTCACCACAGGGGCAGATGTGTATACGATGCGCGTTGACGCGAATACGGACTTGTTTT
>CAJQKK010000025.1 GCA_905478895.1 uncultured Flavobacteriales bacterium
TTGGGAGAAGATGACATCAGAACTTACCACGGAACCTACCCCGTATTCTGTTTTTAGAAAAGAGGTGATTCTCGCCATGTCTTGCTGGACCCTCAAATCGTAGATCGAAGCGCTTTCATCCACCTGAATGGCGAGTTCAAACGGGCGCACTCCTGCAAATTCACGTTCGAAAAAATTGAATTCTTGGCGAAAGGGATCGTCGTCGGCTAAGTCTTCGAGTAAAACGTTATTCACTTCGATTTGGGCGGCGCCAATCGCTCCCAAGGTGCAAATGACCAGCGTGCCCCAACGAATCCATTGGCCTCGTTTTAAGGCATATCCCATTGCACGATGCAGCGTTCTGTTCCAGAAGGTCCCGGAACCAACATGGGTGATTTTTGGCGCTGGAAACAAAACCATTACCGCCGGGAGTAAACTAAAGGCCAATACATAAGCGACTCCGACCCCAGCAGCAGCGTACAAGCCGAAATCCTGAATGGGAGCGACGGATGAGGTCGTTAACGTGAGGAACCCGATGGCGGTGGTAAGGGTGGTCAAGAAGGTGGCCAAACCGACTTCTTTGAAGGCCGTTGCAATGGCCAAGGATTGGGTTGAATTTCCACGTAGTTCCTCATAATACCGGGAGAGAATGTGAACCACATCGCTTATACCGACCACAAAAATGATGGTTGGCAGCACAATGGTCATCACATCGATGGACTTGCCGGTGAGTTCCATGATCCCGAGTGTCCAAAGCCCACTGAGCAAAACCACGAGCAAGGGAATCAAGACGCCCCATGCGCTGTGAAAGGCCAACCATAAAAAAAGCACGATAATGGCCATGCCAACTGAGATAAACAAGACCACCTCGCGCTGCATGACATCGACATAATATTTCTGAGCAACAGCTCGACCCGCGATGTGACTCGGGTGTTTCCAGGTTTCGGCCAAATTCAAGATGGCGTTTGCCAGCTCATCACACCCTTCTTTCGAAAGTTTCTGCTGGTGTGCCACTTGAATGGTCAGTGCAGTCGCGTTTTGGGAGACCAAGGTTCCAATGTAATGGCTGCGTTGTGCGATGCGGATGGAATCGGCGGTCAGGTTGCCTGCAACGATGGAATCGGGTGATTGCCATCGAAGCAAGGGACGCTGCACCAGTGATAATCCCATCCGAATGGGCTCCCGGAGTTGCGTTGGAGAGATTACGGATGTCACATGTGGCAGTTCGAGCAATTCGTTGCTGTATCGATCTACGTCAGCCAAGAAATCGGCATCATAAATGCTTTGGGGACTTTCGATGCCAACAATTAGAAAGTCGTTGTCGGATTCGAATCGCTCGCGGAAATCCAGGTAAAATGATGTGTGGGGATCGTCTTGAGGAAAGAAGCTTTCAAAATCGTAATTGAATCCAATTTGGCTTACTCGCCATGCCATGATGATGGAAACCAGTGATATAGCAATTAAGACCCATCGGGCCTTTTGCTTCCAAGGTGTTGTATTCAAAGTTTCCATGCGTTATTGTAACAACCTATGGCCCACTCGGTTCAATGAGAAAGCCCCTGAATGATCGAACATTCAGAGGCTTTCTGGGGCGCCGAAGCGCTTCATCAGATTCGGACTTATTTCACTTCTTCGAAATCTACATCCGTGACTTCGGAGTCGTTGGCATCAGCCTTTGCACCTTCTGCCGTTCCTTCAGGTGTTCCCTCAGCTGCTCCGCCCTGATCTGCATACATTTCCTGGCTTGCCGCTTGGAATGCTGCATTGAGCTTTTCCATGCCTGCTTTGCAGCCATCGATGTCTTGCTCGGCGTGTGCCTTTTTGAGGGATTCCAGGGCTTCATCGATCGGCCCCCGGTTTCCTTCGGAGATTTTATCTCCAAATTCCGTGAGCTGTTTCTCTGTCTGGAATACAAGTGCATCGGCTTGGTTCAAGGTTTCGATGCGTTCCTTGGCTTGTTGGTCTGCCTCGGCGTTGGCTTCCGCCTCCTGCTTCATGCGCGTCACTTCCTCATCGCTCAATCCGCTGGATGCTTCGATTCGAATGTTCTGCTCTTTTCCAGTTGCTTTGTCTTTTGCGCTGACCTGGATGATGCCATTGGCGTCGATGTCAAAGGTGACTTCGATTTGCGGCACACCTCGAGGTGATGGTGGAATGTCGGCCAATTGGAAACGTCCAATGGTTCGGTTGTCTGTGGCCATGGATCGTTCGCCCTGCAGCACGTGGATTTCAACACTCGGTTGGTTGTCCGACGCTGTGCTAAAGGTTTCCGACTTTTTGGTTGGAATGGTTGTGTTCGCATCAATCAATTTGGTCATTACACCTCCCATGGTTTCAATTCCGAGAGAGAGAGGTGTGACATCCAAGAGCAAAACATCCTTCACATCGCCTGAGAGAACACCGCCTTGAATTGCTGCTCCAATGGCAACCACTTCGTCCGGATTGACCCCTTTCGAAGGCTCCTTACCGAAGTAGCTTTTCACAGCGTCCTGCACGGCTGGAATTCGGGTTGATCCGCCAACGAGGATGACTTCATCGATGTCCGACTTTTCCAAGCCTGCGGCTTTCAAGGCAGCTGCGCAGGGCTCAATGGTACGCTTGACCAAAGAATCTACGATTTGCTCAAATTTAGCGCGCGAGAGGGAACGTACAAGGTGCTTTGGCACGCCGTCAACAGGCATGATGTAAGGCAAATTGATTTCAGAGCTGGTGGTGCTGGATAATTCGATTTTTGCTTTTTCCGCAGCATCTTTCAAACGTTGCAACGCCATTGGATCTTTGGAGAGATCCAATCCACCGTTCTCGTCTTTGAACTCTTTCACCAACCACTCGATGATGGCTTGGTCAAAATCATCCCCTCCGAGGTGGGTGTCTCCATCCGTCGAAAGCACTTCGAATACTCCGTCGCCCAATTCCAAGATGGACACGTCGTGCGTACCGCCTCCAAGGTCAAATACAACGATTTTTTGGTCGATGGACTTTTTGTCCATGCCATATGCCAGTGCTGCAGCTGTTGGCTCGTTGATGATTCGTTTTACTTCCAGCCCTGCAATTTCTCCGGCTTCCTTTGTGGCCTGCCGCTGGGCGTCGTTGAAGTAAGCAGGAACTGTGATGACCGCTCCCGTGACCTCTGCACCCAAGTAATCTTCGGCGGTTTTCTTCATTTTTTGAAGGGTCATGGCGCTGATTTCCTGTGGGGTATACATGCGGTCGTCGATTTTCACACGTGGCGTGTTGTTGTCTCCTTTGACCACCTCATAAGGCACCCGAGAAGCTTCTTTTTTCACCTCGTCGAATGAACTGCCCATAAATCGCTTGATGCTGTAAATGGTTTTTGTTGGATTGGTGATGGCCTGACGCTTCGCCGGCTCTCCCACCTTTCGCTCGCCTCCTTCTATAAAGGCAATGATGGAGGGAGTGGTGCGTTTTCCTTCCGCATTTGTAACGACGACAGGCTCATTGCCTTCCATGACGGAAACACAGCTGTTGGTGGTTCCCAAGTCTATTCCAATGATTTTACTCATGATGTTAGATTGATTCAATTGTTTGGTCTTCTCTTGTCAAGGAGTGTGCCGATTCAATTTTGATGAAAGTGGGCTGACAAGATTGGCACACTCCGGGACTGCAACTGACAAAAAGGCGAATATTCGGCCTGTATCGTTGTTTTTATTCCGTCAAGGTGTCAGGCTGAGAGTGCCTTGGTAAATTCATTCAAATAGGGCGCAGCGTGTAGCATTCGGCTTCCATACCAACTGAATGCCTCACCATCTACGAGCCGGGCTTCTTTGCCGCTGGCTGCAAATGCGGGGATGTGTTTGGCTTGAAATGGAAAGGGTTCACTTGGAAGCAGCACGTGGCCACATTCCATATGGCTCCACGCTTGCGCCGAAATTTCCGGGTAGCGGCTGTCTTGCAGGTTTTTCGCTGCGTTCTCAATGCCCCACCATTGCATGACCGCATGGATGAATGTGTCGGTTCCCGCCAACATCATGGGGTCATGCCAGACCACATAGCTTCCGGTATAATTTAATTTTCGGGGTTCTCCCCAAGCATATTGTATTTTGTCCGTTAGCCGCCGTGCTGCTAACTTTTGGTCAGTGGCTGCAGCAATGCCATGGCAAGCCTCAATGGCTCCTGCCACTGTTGTTACATCCGTTACCAATACATCTGCAAAACCCGTGCACGCCTCGACGAGTGTTTTGTCATTTTCCTCCTTGCTGGCGATGATGAGATCAGGTTTGAGGGACTCAACGCGATCGACATGAAATGTTTTTGTTCCACCAATGATTGGAATGCATTCCCTGTTTTTGCCTGCACGAACGCAAAACTTTGTTCGTCCTTGAATCTGATCGGACAGACCAATATCAACGAGGAACTCGGTCCAACTCGGCACGAGGCTAATAATTCGCATGGTCAAATTTACGCAGCGACAGGTTGAGGCATAAATTCGCGGTATGCGGCGCCTCTTCCTTTACCTATTGTGCTCAATCGCGGCTTTGGTTGCGCTAAATCCTTGCTGGGGTCAAAATGACCGTCCAACGGTTGGCTTGGTTTTGACGGGCGGAGGTGCGCGAGGTGCGGCACATGTCGGAGTGATTCAGGCCCTTGAAGAATCACATATCCCCATTGACTTTGTAGTCGGAACGAGCGTTGGTGCCCTGGTGGGGGGATACTATGCTGCGGGTTGGCGCCCCGAAGCGATGAAGGAGTTACTCAGTACGCCTGAATTTCAATCGCGGGTTACAGGAAATCCGCTGGATCCGTATGAGTTTTCAACTGATTTTGGAGCGCCTGGTATCTTCAGTATTCATCTTGGGACCGCTCAAAGTGGAGTCAAAGGTCACCTCATTTCAAGTTTGCCGTTGGATTGGGCATTGATGCAGGAGTTGTCGCCCGCTTCTTCAGCAGCGGGAGCTAATTTTGATTCATTGATGGTGCCTTTTCGCTGCGTTGGAAGCGATGTGCTCGCGAAAACAGACACGGTCTTCAGTCACGGGTATTTGCCCGAAAAAATCCGTGCTTCGATATCTTTTCCTTTCTACATGCGTCCTGTTTGGATGGAGGGGAGGCCCATCTATGATGGCGGACTCTACAACAATCGCCCCGTGGATGTGATGGTGGAAGAATTTGCCCCCGATATCATTTTGATTTCAGGAACGGAGTCCGCGATTTCGAATTTCGAGTCCGATGCGTTGATCACGCAGATAGAGGCTCTGGTGATGCAGCACAATGTGGAGGATGCCCCTCGCTTGGCTCAGACATTTGAAATCATTTCAGAGCTGGAATCGGGGACCCTGGACTTTGATAAAGTTGACCAAGCTTGTGAAGCGGGGTATTCGAGTGGTTTGGAATTTGTCGCGTCAAACGGTGACAAACTTCCCGTGGAGGGAAGTGCGCAAAGTATTGCTGCCAAGCGCAGTGCGTTCCTCTCCACCTTGAGTGCATTTGATGTTTCTGAAACACAGGTGGCGGGATTGGGCGAACATCAGCAAGTGTATGCGGAAGGCCTTTTGCGCCTTGAGAAAAAGAAAGCAATCACTGACGCACTGAAGAAGCGGGTGTTTTTTCTGGAGGCAAATGCCTTCATTGGCCGTGTCTTCCCGAGAGCGAAACTGAACGATGAAGCGTTCACAGTTCAAATAGATGTGGTTGAAGAACGCTCATTGAAATTCACGGTAGGTGGAGGTGCCTCCTCGCAGCCCTTGAGCATGGGGCATGCTGCCTTGGAATACGCCCATTTTGGTCGGATTCCGAAGGTAGCCAAATTGAGCGGATCATTGGGGACGCTTTATTCTGATTTAGGCGTCGGCATTGCATTCCATCATGCGGGAAAACTTCCTTGGATTGCAGAGCCGCTCTTCACTATTCGTCGCTGGAATTATACGCGAGATCTTGTCGGATTCTTGCAAGAAGTTAGGCCTACGTTTTTCAATTCTTCTGAATTGGAATGGGGAGGCAGGCTTACGTTTCCCTCG
>CAJQKK010000026.1 GCA_905478895.1 uncultured Flavobacteriales bacterium
CCGCGAAGGAAAATTCATATTTCACGACCGTATTTGGTGTGATCTTGGATTTGCTCATCTTGGTTTCGACGTGCGCGGTATGAGGGCATTGGAGGCCAAGTTGGAACAACACGGGTTTCCATTCCGGTGCGACACCGCCGACGCAATCGGCATGGGAGAAACGAAGGTGCACTGCACCTACATCGATGATCCCGACGAATGTTGGCTTGAAATGATTGAAGTGTACAAAGTGCCCATTATTGAAAAATGGGGAATCTTCTTGGACGTTCAAAAACGAGGGCAAGACCAACCACTTCCACGCTGGATGCTCAAGTCGCTTCGATTTAGCCGTATCAAAGATTGACATTAGCATAACCTTTGGTTCACAATTTCTTCTCAATTCCACCGGTCTTTGGACGATATTTGGAGCTCAATGCCGACACTGCCTGCCCTGTCCAAAACCATCCTCGTTGTCGACGACGATCCGGATATTCGCGAATTGATCGGATTCAATCTTCATCAAGCTGGATTCCGCATCGAAACAGCTGAAAATGGTGCGACGGGCATCAAAAAGGCACTTCGGCTTCAACCCGACCTGATACTTTTGGACGTGATGATGCCTGAAATGGACGGCATTGAAGCCTGTAAGCAACTTCGTGAGCATCCCAAAACCAAAGAATGTTTGATTGCATTTCTCTCCGCTAGAGGGGAGGATTACAGCCAGGTCGTGGGGTTTGATTCGGGAGCAGATGATTACATCACCAAACCGGTTGCCCCCCGCGTTTTGATCAAACGAGTCGAAGCGTTAATGCGGCGATTGCCGAATTTGGATACTCATGAACAGCTGGCTTTTGATGCATTTACCATTGATCGAAAGCGGCATTTGGTGACTCAAAATGGCGTCCAGCTTTCGCTCCCGAAAAAAGAGTTTGAATTGCTGTTTTTGCTGTGCTCAGAGCCTGGAAGAGTTTTTACGCGTGATCTGATCCTCACAAAAGTCTGGGGGCATGATGTAATTGTCGGCGACCGCACCATCGACGTGCACATGCGCAAACTTCGGAGCAAGCTCGGAAAAGAATATTTTGCCACCATTAAAGGAGTGGGGTATAAATTTGACGTGTGAGCAAACAAAATACTCCTCGGGAAATAGCGCTCAAAACGTCTCCAATTCTATCCGTTCTCAGCGGAATTGGAACATTTCTCTTGCTCCAAGGCCTAGACGCTATACACCTCTGGGCGCTGGCACTGTTGGTGGCTCTTTTAACAGAAACAGCCACCTTTGTGATCATCAAGTGGTCGGCCGAAACGTTTATCTCCAGTAAGGTCAAGGGGATCTCAGCGGCCATTTCCTCGGTCGAAGACTCGGCCAAATCCAATGCCGAACGCGAGAGCCTTGACGACATCATTGAGTGGGCAAATGACCAATTGCAGGACATCAAGTCACTCCGAAAGAAAGATTCTTTTCGCAAAGAATTCATCGGCAACTTGGCGCACGAACTCAAAACACCTCTGTTCAACATTCAAGGATTCGTTTTGACCCTGATGGAAAATGACCTAAAAGATGAAGCGTTAGTCCGAAACTTCTTGACCAAAGCCAGTAAAAATATCGATCGGATGACGGAGCTCATTGAAGACTTGGATACCATTAGTAAACTGGAATCTGACCGCATAGAAATGACCCTTGTTCCGTGCAATGTCGTCAACATGATGAGGGAGGCACTGGAAAACGCCGAAGTTGCTGCTGCAAAGAAAAAGATCACGCTCAAACTGGAATTGCCTGGCACAATTGAGAATACCATGCACGTCTTATGCAGTTCTCATCAAATGCAACAAGTCCTCACCAATTTGGTTGCAAATTCCATCCATTATGGAGAAGAAAACGGCACTTCCACTTTGAGATTAGAGAACAACGGAAGAGACGTCACGCTTTCCGTTGCAGATGACGGAATTGGAATTGGCAAGGATGACCTTGACCGTGTTTTTGAGCGATTTTACCGCGTCGACAAGAGCCGTTCACGGCACGCAGGGGGCTCCGGATTGGGCTTATCCATTGTCAAGCACATCATCGAGTCGCATGGACAAGAAATCTCCGTTGCTTCAGAGCCTGGCCAAGGGACGACTTTCTCATGGAACTTGGTGAACTTGGACTGGGAGGCCGAACGGCGCAACTTAAAGGTCACCCCTCCTTCTCATCACTGAACTTCCGTCAAGGCGAGTCATGTTGACTGCATCATTCCAGTGCCGGCCGCATTCACGAAAGGATTCTCTCGCTTCTCAGCGCCCACAGTAGTAACGCCGCCGTGGCCCGGCCAAATCTCAAAGTCATCGGGCAAGGCATAGAGCACATCTGCAATGCTTTTGACCAAATCCGCTGGACTGCACCCCGGCAAATCCGTTCGCCCGACACTCCTTTCAAACAATACGTCGCCACCGATAACCCAGCCTTGCTGGTGCTCTACAAAAACGACATGGCCAGGAGCGTGGCCCGGCGTGAACAAAACTTCCAATTCTGACGGCCCGCAACGAATGCGCTCCTCCGCAGCGAGGAATGGGCCCAACGCAGGTGGCGGGTCCATGCGCACACCGTAAACCGATGCTGCCCTTGGAGCTTGCTCGTACGTTAACAGATCCAGGGGATGCACTCGAGGCTTCAAGCCCCATCGTTCAAAAACCCACCCGGTGCCCATCACGTGGTCCAAATGTGCATGTGTGAGCAGGCATTGCGTCGGCACAACACCAATCGCTTCGCAAAACTTTGCAAATTCTTCTTGCTCCATTTTGGTGGACATCCCGGGATCAAACACAGTGGCATCGCCATTTCCATGGTCGAGGAGGTAGGTTTTTTCACCGAATGCGTTGAAGGTAAATGCGTGAAGTTTTGTCATCTGGCTGTAACTTCGAAAGGTATGCCGTTGCAAAGCTATCTCAAACGATTCACAATCATTGGATTTGTACTCGCGCTGTTCGTTTCATACGGACAGGCACAGTTCTACGATGGTTCGAATGTGACGTTCGGGAAAAATCGGGTTCAGTACCGCTCATTCAACTGGCAATATTTTCCATCCACGCGTGCCGAGGTTTATTATTACCAGGGCGGAAAACCGCTCGCCTCAAGAATTACAGCGGCCTTGCCCGAATGGATGGAAGAGGTTGAAGAAATATTCGATCGTCGCATTGACGGTGGGGTGCAACTTCTAGTATTCAACAAGCAATCGGAATTCCGGCAATCGAACATCGGAGTCGCATCGGATGAAGAGAACAACATCGGAGGCACCGCCATGCTGGTAGGCAGCAAGGTCTTTGCATTTGGCCAGGAGGAATGGTCGGATGTTGAGCAACAAATCAAGTCCGGATTGGCGCAACTGCTGTTCAATCAAATCATGTACGGAGGGAATTGGCAGGAGGCCCTTCGAAATACCACGGCCACTTCATTTCCCGTTTGGTTTTCAGAAGGCCTCGCCTCTTATGTTTCCAAGCCCTGGAATGCCGATGTCGCCATTCATATTGGCGATGCTGCGCGCAGTCAGGCCATCACTAAAGCACATCAAGCAAGTGCCAATCGAGCTCCTTGGGTTGGCCATGCCGTCTGGAAATACATCGCAGACATCTTCGGTCCCATGGTCGTTTCAAATACCTTGTACATGACGCGTGTTTCGCGCAGTTTGGAGAAGGGGTTTCAATACGCCACTGGAATGGATTTGGCAATGGTGCTGGAAGAAGCCAACCGTTACCACCTCGAGTGGGACGATTCAGAAGCACTTTTTCCGAATGTGAAAAAGCCACGCGATCGCAGGCGTGCCCGAAAAAACACCGGTGACCTTCCCATCTCGCTCAAGGGAGAGGCCGTCGCCAGCTCTGTTTGGTTCCATCCGGATGGTGACCGATTCGTTTGGTCCACAGCGGAACGCGGCCAAACCACGATTTGGCTTGGCGATTTGACCGGGAATAAGGCCATTAAATTGGGCAAGCATGGCCACAAAATTGACCGCGTTCAAATCCATGCCTCTCCCGCTTTTGCTTGGCATCCCAATGGACAATTGCTATCCTACACCATTGAAGATGGTCCGCAAAACCAACTGATCACAGTCAATATTGAAACCTTAGAATCCAACTCCAAGGACATTTTTCAAATCGACAAAATCCTCAGCATGGCCTATGCTCCTGACGGAAGCACCATGATTTGGAGCGGTCTCCGAAACGGACAATCCGACCTGTACCTGTACCAAGTGCTCGGCAACAACCAAACCGCACTCTGGAACGACCCTTATAACGACCTCGATCCGATCTTTTCGCGCGATGGAAAGTTCATTTGGTTTGCTTCCAACCGACCGACAACGAATCTTCCTGCAACATTCATCCTTGGTGAACCCTTGCCTGAGCAGCACGATCTCTTTCGATTGAATTGGCAAGAGAAAATTCCCCGGATTGAGCCGTGGACACAGACCCCAAATACCGATGAACGACTGCCACAACTGCAAGGGCCCGAGGAGGTTACCTACCTCGCTGAAAACACTGACGGCAGCCAAGAACGCTGGGTCTCTTGGCGGGACAGTGCGGTGGCCTTCATTGATACTACGATTCATTACCGTTGGTTCACGCAGACGCGCTTGGCCCAGACCCTAGCAGCTCCGGCTCATTCGTTCCAATTCATTGCCGAGCGAGGAGTCATCGGATTCGAACATCAGCTTTGCGAGCACGTGTATTGGAATGAAATTCCCGTTGACAAAAGCACCTGGAAGTCAACGACCGATCAGCCGGAATCATCCGAGGCCGAGAGTTCACTGGACCTCGATTGGGAATGGAAACCCAAAAGTGGAGAAGCCGACATCCGGAATTACCAATTCGGCCCTTGGACAGATCCGGACAAACCATCCTCAAACCAAGAGAACACGACAGGACAGGCCGAAGAAATAAACGCCGATTCTGAGCCAAATGACCCCTTAGTAAGGCAAACAGAATGGAAGCCGTTCGAATTGCCAAAACCGGTCAACTACCGACGCAACTATGCCATTGAATCCGTCACGGGCCAATTGGACAATTCCTTTGGCACCAATTTCTACCAAGCGTATAGCGGTGAAATCGCTGTGCAACCTGGTTTGGGCGGGCTTTCCAGAATATCCATGAGCGATTTGTTCGAAGACAGAAGGTTCACAGCAGGCTTTCGCCTTTCTGGATCGCTGAGCAATAGCCGTTACATGCTGGCCTATTCCGATTTGAGCAAACGCTTGGACCGGACTTGGATCCTCGAGCGCCAAGGAGTGACGCAAAATGCAAACAATTCGCAATCCCCGGTCAACACGCACATTCACTTGTTGCGCCATCAATTGAGCTATCCTTTGGATGAAGTGCGCAGCATCCGCATGCAAGCGATGATTCGAATGGACCGCAACACGCCGCTTTCCACGGACGCCTTCAACCTTCGATTGCCAACGACATTTACGCACCAAACCGGCCTCCAGCTGGCCTACGTCTTCGACAATACGCGCCAGCGAATGATCAACATCCGCGAGGGTCTGCGATGCCGAATTTGGGGAGAATACCTCATCAACCCTGAGCAAACCGAATCCACCTTTGGAACGGTCGGTTGGGATTTCCGCTGGTACAAGCCCCTTTGGCGCCATGTCACTTTTGCCTTCCGCAGTGCTGCCAACTGGTCCATTGGTTCGCAAAAGCTGCTCACCATGGTTGGAGGAGTGGACAATGCCATCTCACTCGCGGGCAACTCCAACACACCCATTGACCCGGATATTGCCTACAGCTACCAAGCACGTGTAACCCCGATTCGGGGCTTCAAGAACAATGCCCGAAATGGGGCACACATGGCCTTGTTCAATACGGAATTGCGCGTCCCTGTCTGGAGCTCGTTGAGCAAGCGATCCGTCGAATCTGAATTCTTTCGGGATTTGCAGTGCGTAGGGTTTGCCGATGTCGGATCCGCTTGGAATGGCGCACACCCCTACGACGAATCGAATTCTTTCAATCAAGTGGTAGTCGTTCAAAATCCAATCACGGTCACCGTTGACAACAACCGCGAACCCATCATCTGGGGCACTGGATTTGGCTTGCGTTCCAAGCTCCTCGGCTATTGGGTGCGTGCCGATTGGTGCTGGGGCGTAGACGATGGACGATGGCAAGACCGCGTTTTCAATTTATCCCTTCAACTGGACTTCTAACCATGGATGTGAACACCTTATTAATTTTGATGGCAATTGGCCTCATAGCCGGAATTGCAAGTGGATTTGTGGGGATTGGTGGGGGCATGATCATTGTTCCGGCCCTCGTCTTCGGGCTGGGGATGTCCCAGCACATGGCACAAGGCACCAGCCTTGCCATGATGATTCCGCCCATTGGCATTTTGGCTGTTATCAGCTATTACAAGGCGGGAGCTGTGAACCTTTATTTCGCAGCGGCACTGGCCGTCACGTTTGTATTCGGGGCCTGGATCGGGAGCAAATGGTCGTTGAAAATGAATCCGGCTGCAGTTCGTGCAATCTTCGCACTCTTCATGATGTACGCTGCGATCCGATTGGGGTGGAAATCCTGGCTGGAATTGCGGGGATGAGCAAGCCATGTGTGGCTCACGGAAACGATTAGTTGGCGTATTCGCTTAAAAACTTGATGCGGGCAAGCATTAATTCTTCCTCGCTGTAAACGTCGTTCCATTCTTCGATCAATGCCGTGACACTCGCGTCTTCGGATTCCTTCAGGAATTCGAACAACTCCTCCAGACTATCCTCATCCAAGGCCTTGTCGATGATGTAGTCCAAATTCACTTTGGTTCCTGCGGAGACGATGTTTTCAATTTCGGACATCACTTCCTCGCGTGATATGTTCAAGTCCTTTGCGATATCTGGAAGATCGATTTGGCGGTCGATGCGTTGAATGATATGCACCTTGGACGAAGATTTATTATTCGTCGTGCGCACCAATAAATCTTCTGCACGCTCGATTCCCTCCTGTTCGACGTATTCATCAATGAGCTTCAAGAAAGGCTTTCCAAATTTGCGTGCCTTGCCGGAACCTACTCCGGATATTCGCAACAATTCGTCCTCCGTAAGGGGGTAGTGAATGGCCATTTCGTCGAGACTGACATCTTGAAAAATGACATACGGAGGAAGCGACTGCTCATCGGCTACATCTTTGCGAAGCGACTTCAACATGTCGCGCAACTTCTCATCCATCGCGCCACCCTGGCTCGAGCGCGTCTGACTCATGGAGTCAATCGCATCCACATCGGAATAGTCGCGTTCTTTCGCAACCATCACTGGCGTTGGATTCGTCAAGAAAGCCATTCCAGCGTCTTTGATCTTCAAAACGCCGTACGTCTCAATTTCCTTTCGGATCAAACCCAGCACCAACATCTGGCGGATGATTCCATTCCAATGGCGGACATCGTGGTCCTTGCCTCGGCACCAAAACGGGCTTGAAACGCCCTTGTAATCTTGGATCTCTCGGTTCTCCTCGCCGCACAAAACGCCTGTAATGAAAGGAGACCTGAATTGCTGCCCATGCTCCAGAATGGCACTTAAAATTAAGTGCACCTCTTCTTGTCCATCGCGCAAGACAGGTGGATTGGCCATGTTATCACAGTTCATCGCCCCCGGGCCATTGTGCTCGTCAAATTCCTCGCCAAAATAATGGAGCAAGAATTTTCGACGGCTCATCGAAGTCTCCGCATAAGCCATTACCTCTTGAAGCAACTGCTGACCAATTTCCTGCTCTGCCAGCGGCTTCCCTTGCAAGAATTTCTCCAACTTTTCGATGTCCCGGTGGCTGTAAAAGGCGATGCAATGCCCTTCGCCTCCATCACGTCCAGCGCGACCCGTCTCTTGGTAGTAGCTCTCCAGCGACTTCGGGATATCATAGTGTATGACAAATCGGACGTCTGGCTTGTCAATGCCCATCCCGAATGCTATCGTTGCAACGATTACATCCACATCTTGCATGAGGAACTGGTCCTGCATCCGACTGCGTGTGTTCGCATCCATTCCCGCATGGTAGCCCAACGCTTTGATCCCATTGACGCGAAGCACTTCTGAAATTTCTTCGACCTTCTTTCGGCTCAAGCAGTATATAATGCCACTCTTACCAACGTTTCGCTTCGCGTGCCGCACTATTTGCTTCAATGCGTCCTTCTTCGCCCGAATTTCATAAAACAGGTTGTCTCGATTGAACGACGCTTTGAAAAGCTGAGCATTCTTCATCTCCAGATTTTTCTGGATGTCCGCTTGAACCTTAGGCGTTGCCGTTGCTGTCAATGCAATGATCGGAACATCCGCAATCTGATTCACAATGGAGCGAATCCGCCGGTATTCAGGACGGAAATCATGCCCCCATTCTGAAATGCAGTGGGCTTCATCCACCGCTACGAAACTGATTCGAATGCTTCTCAGGAAATTGATGTTGTCCTCCTTGGTCAAACTCTCCGGGGCAACATAGAGCAATTTTGTAAGGCCCGTAGCCACATCTTCACGGACGCGCAATGCATCCGATTTTGAGAGGCTTGAATTTAAATAATGGGCGATGGAATCGGTTTCATGGTGTCCTCGAATGGCATCCACTTGATTCTTCATCAATGCGATTAAGGGTGAAACCACAATCGCAGTCCCTTCCATCATCAATGCGGGCAATTGGTAACACATGGACTTGCCTCCGCCTGTTGGCATTATGACAAAAGAGTCTTGGCCGCGCAACACGCAGTCAACAACCTGCTCTTGCTCCCCCTTGAATTCATCGAATCCAAAGAAATGCTTAAGCGCCCCTTGGGTCGACATTTCCGTTATACTCATCAATCAGACATTTGGTGCCGGCTTGCGCCGAACGAAAGCGTTAACTTTGCTCTACTAAAGATAGGTAATTTTCTTAGAACATCGACGTCTTGGCTAGAAGCCTCTTTGAATTTGCCCTTTTTAATTTTCAATGATGGATTGGATTCGACGCGCAACAGAAACCCTGACACTGGAAAGCAACGCCATACGGGATTTGATCCCGCACATCGGCGAGGATTTCATCGCTGTTGGAAAGCTTCTCTTTCAGATGAAGGGACGCGTGGTCATGACAGGCATTGGGAAAAGTGCCATCATCGCCCAAAAACTTGTGGCAACTTTCAACTCCACGGGCACTCCGGCGATTTTCATGCACGCGGCTGATGCCATCCACGGCGACCTTGGCCTTGTCCAAAGGGATGACCTCGTGCTTTGCATCTCGAAGAGTGGCAACTCCCCTGAAATCAAAGCGTTGGTTCCGTTGCTCAAAAGCCGCAACATTCCATTGATTGGCATGGTGGGAAACATCGAATCCCATTTGGCTCTTCAGAGTGACGTCGTCCTCAACACCACCGTTTCAAAAGAAGCTTGCCCCCTCGATCTTGCCCCTACATCGAGCACTGCGGCGCAAATGGCAATGGGAGATGCACTGGCCACCTGCCTCATGGAGGCACGGGGGTTCAAAGCATCCGATTTTGCCCAAATGCACCCGGGTGGTGCCCTCGGAAAGCGACTTTACACCCGACTGCAAGACGTCATGCGTTCCGATCAAAACCCCACCGTTGCTTGCGATGCGAGCCTTCAGCAAGTCGCCTTGGAAATGAGCGCTGGCCGATGCGGTGCCACAGCCGTTCAACGCGACAATGCGATCATTGGCATCATCACAGACGGAGATGTGAGGCGGGCGATGGAAAGTGGCTTGGGCTCCGATGCACAAGCCGACCAATTGATGAATCCAACGCCCAAGACCTTACAAGAAGACGCCTTGGCCGTCGGGGCCTTTCAACTGATGGAAAAGCACTCCATCTCGCAAATCATCGTCATGGATGGAGAGCGTTATGTCGGAATCGTGCATTTGCATGACATCCTTCGAGAAGGCATCTTCTAACGACCTAATTTTGCAGCATGGCTCTGGATCAACCGGAAGATGAAAATCTACAGGATGTAGAAATGGGGTTCCTGGACCACCTCGAGGAACTGAGAAAACGATTGTTTTGGTCTGCCGCTTTCATCTTAACGGGAGGCATTGCCTTGTTCATTGCCAAAGACTGGCTTTTTGAAACCGTACTCTTTGGTCCACGGCGAACAGACTTCATTAGTTTCAAGGGATGGTGTTGGATCTCAAATCAGATTGGTGCCGGCGATGCATTGTGCGTTCGTGAAATCAACTATGAATTGATCAACACCACGATGCTGGGTAATTTTAGCACGCACATTCTCGTGTCCGCCATCGGAGGGTTCATCTTATCTTTTCCATTGGTGTTTTGGCAAGGCTGGCTCTTTCTGCGTCCTGCATTAAAAGACCGAGAGCGTCAGGCGGCACGTGGAATTGGCCTCAGTTCGTCCCTGCTGTTTTTCTTGGGAGTGGCCTTTGGCTACTTGATCATTGCGCCATTGTCCCTGCAGTTTCTCGGGAATTACGAATTGGGAGATGTGCAAGCACGGATTTCTGTGATGTCCTACATGAAGACCATTGCTTCCATCACCATGGCTGCAGGACTGATCTTCCAACTTCCTGTCGTGGTTTATTTCTTGAGTCGTGCAGGGCTTATCACTCCAGAAATACTCAAGTCCTACCGCAAGCATGCATTGGTTGGCATACTGGTCATCGCTGCGGTTATTACGCCTCCGGATGTAACAAGTCAGCTCTTGGTGGCCATGCCCGTGTTGATCCTGTATGAAATAAGCATTGCAATATCGCGCAGGGTTGTGAAGCGAAAAGGGAAGGAATCCAATCCGGACGAATGAAGGCCCTGAAGTTTCTTGTTGCCGTTGTTTTGCTCCCTTGGTCACTGGCATTGAGTGCCCAATCCACTGCTGTCCAAGGCCGCGTCTTTGATGCAGAAACAGGGCTTCCAATTCCCTTTGTCAACGTCGCTCTTACAGCGGCAGGAACGGGGACGATGACCAATCAAAAAGGAGAATTTCAACTCAAAACCGAAGAACGACCTGGCCGCATTTCAGTGAGTTTTCTGGGGTATGGTTCCAAAAACATAGAAATCACCCGGGGTATTTCTCAGTTCATCGATATCGCCCTGGAGCCTCGGTCCATTGAATTGCTCGCAGCAGAAGTACGCCCGGATAAATCCAAGCGGAAAAACCCCGCCAAACCGCTGATGCAGCGCGTGATTGAAGTTAAGAAAAGCAACGACCCCAATGGCCTCGCCGCCGCCAGGCACAACGCGTACTCCAAGCTCGAGTTGGACATCAACGACATCAGTGAAAAACAGGCTTCGAGGTGGTATTGGGGGCCTTTCAAGTGGGTATTCAATTACTTAGATAGTTCTGAATCTCGTGTCGCCTTGCCATTTGTAATGGCCGAAATTCTGGCCGAAGAGCAATGGCAAACTTCACCAAAGCGCCAGCAAAAAAATGTGATCTCCAGCCAATTGAGCAGCAAGTTCAGCAACTCACGAAACGCCGCTGAAATGGACGCCGCTTTGCCCAAGCTCGATATCTACCAAAATCAAATGCTGCTCTTGGATCGGACATTCACGTCACCGCTACACGACCGAGCACTGGCGCATTATCGCTTTTACATCTTAGACACCCTGGTGGTTCAGAACCGAGCCACCTTTCATTTGGCATTCATTCCTCGTCGCAAAGGTGAGTCCACGTTCGAAGGTGAGCTTTGGATCGACACACTGACGCTTGGTTTGCAATCCATTGAAGCCCGCCTCAGCAATGCTTCGAACGTGAATTTTGTGCGCACCATGAATTGGAGGCAGTCCTATGTTCAAGTCAAAGGCAATGAAGCCCAGGAAAACGCAATGGCCTGGATGATGGAGGAAGAGGAAATCTTAATGGATTTCAGCTTGACCGAACGGACCATTGGCGCCTACCTCAGGCGCACCACGCAATTTAGCAACCTTGAGTGGCAAGAAGAAAAGTGGCCGACGGGTTGGACAGGGAGGCGAGACTTGCAATTCCAACCGGATACGCTGACACCAAAAGAATGGGATGCGCAGCGCCCCATTCCATTGTTGAAGCGAGAATCGGACATCTACACCATGACCGATTCCATCATGTCCATGCCGCAGTGGCGCTTTGTAAAAGGCCTCGGGTATTGCCTTGGCACGGGTTATGTGACCAAAGGACCCTTGGAAGTTGGTGCTTGGTGGTCAGCATTCACACAGAATCCCGTTGAAGGCAATCGGTTTCGATTGGACCTCCGAACATCCAACGCCTGGAGCACACGATTCATGCCTAAAATCTTCGCTGCTTATGGCACGGAAGACTTGCGTTGGAAGGCAGGATTCAGCGCCCGGTACATTCAAAGAAAAACACCTAGAACGGAGTTTTTATTTGAAATCAAACGGGACCTGGAGCAGCTCGGGATGATCGGCCTCCTCAGTCAGGGACAAGCCTTCACCTCTGCGTTTCGCACCGATTCGGTCAATTCGCTTTCGGAAGTGCAGCGGGCAGAAGTGTCGGTGCTTCATGAATTTGGCCCGGGTTTTACGGGCTTTTTCGAATGGCGCCACCGACAAATCGGTGCACTCGGCGACTTTGAATTCTTAGAACCTGTGACCGCAGAGCCGGTAGATCAGTTGGTGACTTCCGAAGCGAGTCTTGTACTTCGGTTCGCCAAAAAAGAGCGATTCGTGGGCGGAGAATTCGAACGGGTAAGCTTGGGAACCGAATGGCCAATTTTAACCGCAAAAATGACCTTGGGAGTGCCGAATGTGATGGGATCGCAATACCAGTACACACGATGGACCGTTGAAGGAGAAGATGAAATGCGACTGGGATGGTGGGGGCGGTTTGAATGGTACGCCCAAGCTGGATTTTACCAGGGAAGTGCGCCCTTTGCGCTCATGGAAGTGGTCCCGGCTAGCGGCACCATCCTCCTCAGCGATGAAGCGTTTAGCATGATTAATCTATACGAGCGAGTGACAGACCGCTGGGCAACAGGCTTGCTTGAATGGCATGCGGAAGGATTGGTATTGAATCATGTGCCGTTGATCCGCCGATTGAAGTTGCGCGAAGTCATCGGAGTCCGGAGCATCGCAGGTGGATGGGATGAAAAACACGAGTCTTTACTGGAATTACCGGAAAACACCACCGGTTTGAATGGCACCTACACCGAGTGTTCCGTTGGGCTGGAAAACATTTTGGGGGTCTTTCGCGTTGATGCGGTGTGGCGCACCGATCGGCCTGTGGACCAGTTGGAAAGTTGGGGCATTCGCTTCGGCTTCGGAGCTGAAATATGATGCATGCCCGCCTTACTTTTACGCTATGAACCCTTCCGAGACTTCACCGAAACGATTGCATGCCAAGGGCCTGGTCAAGCGATATGGCCAGCGCAAAGTTGTCGACGGCGTCTCACTTGAGGTCAAAGAGGGTGAAGTCGTGGGATTACTCGGGCCCAACGGCGCCGGAAAAACAACGAGCTTCTACGCGGTGGTCGGTCTTGTGCAGGCCGATGAGGGGCAAGTCTTTATCGATGACACCGAAATCACCCAACGCCCCATGTATCAGCGGGGAAGGATGGGTTTGGGCTATTTGCCCCAAGAAGCTTCGGTATTTCGCAAACTCTCCGTTGAAGACAACATCGCTGCTATTTTGGAACTGCAACCTCTCGACAAAGCGGCACAACAGGAGAAGCTAGAGAGCTTATTGAACGAATTCGGCCTCCAAAAAGTCCGAAAGTCCATGGGCGATGTTTTGAGTGGCGGAGAACGCAGGCGAACGGAAATTGCGCGGGCATTAGCGACGGACCCACAATTCATCCTGCTCGACGAACCATTTGCCGGCGTGGATCCCATCGCAGTGGAAGACATCCAGCGCATTGTCGAGCAGCTCCGTTCCAAGAACATCGGCATCCTCATCACCGACCACAATGTCCAAGAAACACTGCACATCACAGACCGAGCATACCTCCTTTTCGAAGGTCGTATCCTGAAACACGGTACAGCAGAAGAATTGGCCTCCGATGAGCAAGTCCGCCGGGTTTATTTGGGCCAAAATTTCGTGCTGCGGGATCGGGGATAACGATTCCCTCGGCCTCAGCGAAGGCCCTGCTGCGCCAATATGCGCGCCACGTATTTTCCGATCACATCAAACTCCAAATTCACGCGATCTCCTGGGTTCAACCCCCCCAAATTGGTGTGTTCCCAGGTGTAAGGGATGATGGCAACGGAAAAGCCCTCGGGATGAGAGTCAACCACCGTCAAGCTCACGCCA